>NZ_JAUBQD010000103.1:0-13665 GCF_036701085.1 Microcoleus sp. Pol7_A1 | reverse complement strand
AAGTGATGTTGTACTAGGCTTTGGACAGATTTTAGCTCATAAGCTTGCACACGCTCCGCGTTCAAACCAGTCAAAGTCTTTCTCTGTCAAGGTTTTAGGCTTTTTCGGCAAGCCCTATGTAGGGCGGGCAATTCTCGCCTAGGCCACATTGCGCAGAGAGCGATCGGGTATAATAAAAGAGATTTTGCATCAGCCCCCCCCTGCTGCCTCACTTCATTTTAGTTTATTTTTTGTTGATTGCACTAACTCTTTATGTAGGTAAAAGCTCTTTCAGCTAGGATGAATCCACTCACTATCAAGCCTGTTTTTTCCCCAGATTCCCAGAATAGACTCTCAAAATTCAAGCTACTGATAAATGGTGTGTCCTCAACAGCTATTCTGCAATCGTATGGGGGCTGCAATCAGTTTTTGAGCACTCAAACAGAAGCTGTTTCAACACCGGATTCCTAATAGTAGAGCGAGCAGTAAAGCCTTGCCCGGAAACAGCCGAAGCTGTATCCTTTCTCTGCAACAATTGCAGGTTTAACCCAGGCAGTCGCGAGGCAAAGGCGGCGCCTTTGAAAAAGTTTGCAGCATCCAAATTCTAAAATCGAAATGCGCCTACCTGCGCCCGAATGATAATTGCCGTGATATTGTCGTGACCGTTGCGTTTGTTGCCTAGTTCAATCAACTCGGCAACTCCCTGGTCGAGATCGGCTTGGGGATTGAAGAGGGGTTCGAGAGTGTTCTGCCAGTGAGTTTCCAACAAATCATTATCTGTCAGGCCGTCGGAAGCCAAAATTAATAAGGTATCTTCGCACAAGTCTAAAAACTGCACCTCAGGCTTGATAAAATTACTGTCTCGCGGGCCGATGGCTTGAGTTAGTTGATAGGCGTCGGGACGGGCATAAGCAGTTTCCGGGTCAACCCCGCGCTTAATTTCGCGCTGCCCTACTTCGTGGTCTGAGGTGATTTTTTCTAGGGTCTGTCCCTTTCTGAGTCGGTAGAGGCGGCTGTCGCCGACGTGGGCAACGGCGAATTGGGTGTCTTGAACTAAGACTGCGACTAGAGTTGTACCCATGCGGGCGCTGCCGGAGCGTCCGTCCTTTTGATTGATTTCAAAGATGGCTTTGTTGGCTAGCAGCACGCCCTCGCGAATGGTGTCTGCCGGAGGAAGTTGATTTTCCCAAGTGCTTTGAAAGAATTCTCTGAGGGTTTCAGCGGCTAGTTGACTGGCTATTTCTCCGCTGTCGTGTCCGCCCATGCCGTCGCAGAGAATGTAAAGCCCTTTGGTTTGAAAGATGCGACCGAAGGAGCTTTCGAGTTTGTTGAGCTGAGTCCAGATGCTGAAGAAGTCTTCATTGTGGTCGCGCGTGCGGCCAACATCGGTGAGGCCTGCGTCTTCTAAGCTGTAAATCTGGAGCGGCATGGGCTGGGTTAAGACCTCGCCAACGTCGGGGGAGGAATCGTCGAGGCTGCGGTAATGCCTGCGCGTCGGGGTTGAGCTTGGTGAAGGTGCGGATTGGAGTTCGAGGGGAACAGTTTCTAGGCGCGATCGCAATTCTTCGATTGTGTTAATCTCGCCTCTGTACATTTGTTGCAGCAGTTCGAGCAATGCGCCACACTGAGTGCGATCGGACTGGCTAAATATTACCTGCCACAATTGCCCCAAATCTACCAGTTGCAGGTTTGAGCCTGCAGGTTCGGGATAGAGGTATTGCAGCCGCAAAGAAGCCAAGGAAAAGGAAGAGTCGGGGTTGACTCGTAAATTTGTCAGTTCCAACAAGCTTTGCCGACAGCGCCAGGGTTCTAGGGCAGCCCACAGTTCTGTCATTTCGTGCAGCCAGTATAAAATTTGCTGGGTGGAAGTTTCGGGTTGATTCCACCGTTCTACCAGCAGAGGCCATTGAGAGCAGTCTTCTAGCAGCAGCACTGCCTGTTCGTTGTCTGACCAGCTATCGTGAATGACTGGCAGGTTTTGAGAGAATTGCCACCGGAGTGCCAGATAAGGTTCAGCTATGCCTTGGCAAAGCTCTGCTAAGGCGGTATTTGTCGAATTTTCTCCGCGAATTGCTGGGGTGTAGGGGGACGTTCGTCTGGCGACGCTGGCAGAGTTGGCTGCTAGCATGGCTTTGAGGGGTGACATTTCCAGCGGCTGACAGTCCAATACTGTTACTGCTACTGTGTCTGAGAGTTTTCTCGGCGGCACTGTTTCTAGGAGTTGGTAGCGCTGCTGGGTGTCTAAATAAGCTCCTGCTTGCTGGGAAGGGATTAAATATTCTGAATTGGGGGCGGGGAATTCTGGAGATTGGGGAGAGATGTCAGCTATGTTTGGGCTGTCGGGGTTATCTGTTGCTTCGTGGATTTGTTTAGGCTGTGGTGCTGTTGTAAAATTGCGCTCAGATGGGGTTATTTCGCGCTCTGGTGCTGTATTAGAGCATTTTTCGGTTGTTGGAAAGGATGCTGGTGCGATCGCCCCCGCGGCTACCACAGCGTCCATTTCTGGGCTGCTGAATTCGCCGTCGCTTGGCTGTGGAGAAGTTGGTGCGACTGCTGTTCGGAGTTCGGCTGGGGTGGTTATGTCTGTTTTAATCGCGTCTGTGATGGGTTCAGGAGAGTTTTGGGGCGATGCGATTCCTGGAACTATCTCTGGTTTTTGCGGAAACTCGGCTGGGGGTAGGGTTGACTCGTCTGGCTCGACTGCTGGAAAATTCGATCGACCGCAGATAATGGCCCGCCACACTTGACCTGTTGTGACGCCGCAATTCTGACATTGTTTGGCGCTAAAAGCGACTTGGGCACCGCATTCGTGGCAAGGTTTGTAAATTAGGGAAGTTCCGCATTGTTGACAAAACTTGTTTGGAGCGGGATTTTCAAATTGGCAGCGGGGACAGAGGAGCATAGGGGTTTTAAATTGGAGATTGGCTATAGAGTTTGGCGGTGGGGAGTTTTAGGTTTTGGCCTGTGAGTTAGGAGTTATGAGTTTTGGGCCTGACTCGCAACGGATAACTCTCACGGCCCTATGCCTTATTTTATCGGGATGAATTGAGAACTAAGATATTTCTTAGAACTGAGATGTGGCATCCGTGTCAGGAATAGACCCAACCAGATCAGCAAAAACCTGTCTCGCTTCACAGGCCAAAAAGCCCGCCCCACTGGCGGCAAGAGCGTGCGGGCCCCACAAGAAAAGTTATCTCGTGAGTGGAACTGGCATCCTGCCTATGCTTAACAATGGTGGCAGATATCAGTTAAAACTCATATGTTTTACCATTCTCTATAATTCTTTCAGGACGGGCTGGCGTGCCCACCCCACAATAAAATTCATGTGTTGTGGAACAGGCCCGACGGCCTGTTCTCAAGAATGGTGCTAGATATGAGTTAAAAGGGATTTGCTGTAGAATCTTCTTGGAAAACGGTCTCTCGGGCGATCGATTGAATGGTGGAGAGGGGTACTTCACAGAAATATTTCCGCCGGAATTGTTCTTCAGAGACTGCTGCTAGGAATTGCGCTGCAAAACGGGCGGCGATGGGGGAATTTGGCACTGAGAATTGAAGGGATTGGCTATCTAATAACGGTTGGGGGATTTGATATGGCGCGTCTTGCTGCTGTGCGGTTTCGGATTGTCTCGCGATGTGGAAAGCTCGATCGCGATAATTGATTTGGAAACCGAGATATGTTAAGGTTTTGAACCCCAGTTGCAGCGATGTGTCGCTGATGCCGAGTTTTTGGCGGAGTTGTTGTCTGGTGACGGGTTTTTTGGTGCGGCTGAGGTATTTGGCGATGCCGATTAGCTGTTGGCAGATTTGCTGTGGGGGTACGAGTGGGGGTAAAGTATAGGCGATCGCGAGTTTTTTCTGAGTGTGCTGTGCTTGGCGAAACCAGATCCGCAGTTCGTCCCAGCTTGCGGGGCATTCTTTGAGGACGATCGAGTTTTCGCGATCGACCATTTCGGAATTGTAAACTAGATTGTCGATCGGCATTTGAGATTCTAAGTTTGTGCTGGCTGCTACCAACTCTTCATCATTATTTCTATTGCGCCAGTCTACGATCCAATCTATTTTAGTCTGAGAATTGATTTGGTTGTCTTCCGTGCGTTCCCGCACTGATACGAGGCGCACTTCATAGCGCGATTTGTAAGTATTAAAATCTAGTTCGACGGTGACATCGCAGCGGCCTTGGGGAATTTCGTTTTGATTGTGTCCCCACCAAATCCCGGGAAATCCCGTATCGCTAGATTCATCCCTAATTGTAAATTCTGTTTTAATATATTCTACTTTTTGTCCTTTCAAATCCTTGATTTTTTGATTCCAGAGATTGTCAAACCAGCAGTTTTCAATCAGCAATTTGGGGGCGGGGTTGCCCATACCGCACGGTTCGAGCAATTTTAGTTCTTGAAATAAGTCTTTGCCTAATTCGGAGACAGTAATTTTTAGGTCGGCTTGAACGGTGGCGGATGTTAAACTATCTGTACTGTATTGTTGCCGCAGTTGCTGATTTACCCCATCGGTAAATAGGGGGATATTTTCAACGGGGAGACTTAATCCGGCAGCGAAGGGATGACCGCCAAATCTGTGCAATAAATGCGCTTGGCCTTTGACTAATTGGTAAAGGTCGATTTGATTGGCGGAACGCGCCGAACCCCTGGCAATTTTGGATGGAGAAAGTTTTTGTGATTCTGGATCTAAGAAAGAGGTAAATTGCGTTTCCTGGGAATTTTCGTTAATTTCTTCGCTTCCTTCTGTGCTGAATAAAATCACGGGGCGGCCGTATTCTTGGGCGATTTGTCCTGCTACTAATCCTAATACACCTACGGGCCATTGGGGGTCGCTGAGGACGATGACGCTAGTAGTTGAAAGGTCGAGTTTGGCTAATTTGTTGGCGGCATCTTTGGCAACATCTTTTTGTAAAGATTTGCGCCGGGAGTTTGCAATTTCGGTTAAATTTGCTAATTCTTCGCAGCGTTTTTTGTCGCGGCTGGTGAGGAGTTCTACGCAGAAGCTGGCGTCGCCTTGAATGCGGCTGACGGCGTTGATTCGTGGGCCGAGCCCGAAGGAAATGTCGGTTGGGCGATCGCCCGATCGCTTGCACAGTTCGAGCAATTTTGCCACTCCCGGGCGGGTGGGATTTGCGAGTTGTTTTTGCAGTTGTTCGATTCCGAGTTGTGCTAGGTAGCGGCAGTCTCCTGTGAGTTGGACTAAATCGGCAATTAAGCCGATCGCTACTAATTCTAATAAATCTGTGAGCGGGCGCTGAGGAATATCCGGTAATGTGTGATATAATGCTTCAACTAATTTGTAAGCTACTCCCACTCCTGAAAGGTTAAATAGTTGGTGGTTGGGGGGAAAGTAGCGGGGATTGATAATGGCTGTAGTTGGTGGGCGATCGTCTGGTAATGTATGATGGTCGGTGATAATTGTATCGATGTTTAAGCTGGTGGCATATTTGATTTCGGCGATGTTTGTACTGCCTGTATCGCAGGTAATAATTAAGGTAATTCCGGATTTTGCTAAGGCGTCTATTCCCGGAACATTGAGTCCGTGAGATTCGGTTAAGCGGTTGGGAATGTAATAAGTTAGTTGGTCGTTTTGAGCAAAAAATTCTCCCAGTCCGTCCCAAAGTACGGAAGTTGAAGTAATGCCGTCGGCGTCAAAATCTCCCCAAATTGCGACTTTTTCTCCGCTATTTCTTGCTTGCTGGATTCTTGCGATCGCCCAGTTCATTTCTAGCCCGAATTCAAAGGGACTTGCTGGTTGGTAAAGTTTTGGATTTAAGAAACCGAGTATTTGTTCCGGGTTTTGAATTCCTCTATACCAGAGAAGTGCAGCGGCATAGTTTCCGGGGAGTTCTGGTGCATGGTTTCTGACAGCTTCTATCAGCCAAGCTGGGGGTTGGGGTAAGAGTTGATTTTGCCAGTGTTGAGGGTTTTCTGTCATTCGATTTTAGATTTTAGTTTTAGATTTTAGATTGTAACCACAGATGAATCTAGGGGCTTGTTTGTATGTTAAATAAGACTTATGCAAGTAACTTGTTCCCAGGCAGTTCCTGGGAACTCATTTCCAGAGGAAGAGCCTCGCTGACGATGGGAAAATTGGAGGCTATGCCTCCGTATCTGCGTTACCAGGCAGAGCCTAGTAACGAGTAAAATTTGGGGGGTTTGTTTATATATTAAATAAATATTTCGTCGATTATAGCAAGATTTGGCAGCCAATCTGTGGGAGTTTCTGCCGGAAGATTTGCTGAGGAAGCTTTGATTTCTGGTGTGCGGTTGCAGCGAGTGGCGAATTGACAGGAATCGCAAAGATTGGAACTAATTTCTACTTGGGGTAAGAATTCACCTTTGTCGGTATAGCGCTGTCGCCAGTCGGTTAGCTGCTGCAATAGGTGGGTTAAATCTTGTTTTGTGCGATCGTGTTCTGTTTGGTTGTAATAAAAGGTGAGTTTTTGCGGCGGTTCTTCTCCTTGCAATTGTACGAACCAGTATGTCATGGAAACTTGTTCGGGGGAATAGTCGCTGGTTTCTACTAAGACGTATAAATAGAGGCGAGTTTGCCAACTTTCGGCTATCCATTTTGATTTTTGAGGGCGGGGATAGGTTTTCCAGTCGAGAATTTGGGCGGCGTTTGGTTCTGCTATTAGCAAGTCATAGATAACTGTGAATAGGTAGTCTTGGAAAATTAGGGTGCGGGGGTGTTCGGCTTGGCGGAAAATTCGATCGCTATTTTCTGAATTGGCGAATAGTTCGGGTGCGGTGTTGATAAATGCTGCCACACAGCGTCCCAGTTCGGGGTCTTGTTGGATGATAAATTCAATGGGAAGTCCGAGTTCTCGCTGCTGCATTAATAGGTGAAAGTGGCTTCCCCATGTGAGTTTTTCTTTGTGTTCTGGGGAGGCTGTGGTGGCGAGTAGTTCGAGGTAGCTGTGTTGGAATTTGCGGGGGCATTCTTCGAGGATTTTGAGTTGGGTTTGAGAGAGTCGGAGCATTTTTTTGGTGTGATGGTGTTGGTTTTTGGTAGGGTTTTATTAGAGTGGTGGGTGGAAGGGCGATCTGGCTTAAAGCCAAAATTGTTTATCCCCATCCAATGCACCTGGAGAAATACCTTGTAACCGCCGATAAGCGATGCGGTCAGAACCATATAAGGGAACGGGTAAACGTGGCTCTTTAAGTGCTCCATGATGCAATAAAGTAAGTTTAAGTGTTGTTTCTACTAAACTTTCAATTGATACTTCCTGTCCTTCATCAGGAATAACCTTCAAACGTAAGGGATAAGGCAGACCCATCTTCTCATTCTTCACTTCTGTGGTCACCAAAATCACTTCATATGCAGATAGTCGAAGTGCTAGACCTTTTGTGGGTGCTTTTAAAGCTAACTGAGCAAAGTTGTAAAGTCGGGGAACTTGAGACTTGATACATTCCACCAAAATAAAATTAGAGCTAATTGCTTTCGCTCGTTCCCGTAAATACTTGACTTCATTACCACAAAAATGTCCATCGCGGTAAATTAGTACAGTTTTTCCAGTTAGGCCATGAGCCGGAAGAAACCTCTCTAGTGTTCGTTTATCGATTTCTTCACCCTGTGTCAAAGCATCTTCTAGCCTATAGCGAATAAATTCTCCTTGCCGATCGTAAAGACGCACACTTGCACAAACATTCAAGCTTCCGCTTCCCTTCTTTTTGGGAGTTCTGGAAATATCCAATCCGATGAAATAATCAGCAATCTTTAAAGGCTCAGCTAGAATAAAGGGCAAGTTACCTAACTTTGCTAAAATCCCTGGAATGACTTGATTGAGAATATTTCCGTGATTTTTAGTATCTTGCAACGTCTCCTCGTAAATAACTTGGCTTGCTTTTCCGTGTCGGAGTAACTGCGAAGAAATAAACGCATAAAAACTGCAGTCTTCGCTATTGTCGGTATTGCGATCGCTCTCAGGTAAAAAAGTCAAAACAATATCTGAGGGAATCTCTATTAGTTCATATATAGCTTGTTCCAATCTAACTTTAGCCTCAGCCTTACTCAAGCCGTGGAGCGAAACTACTTTAATTCTACTCTCATCAATCTCCTTGGTAGTTGGGTCTCTGAAACTGAGGGTTTCAAAGTTATACTTTATCAGCCGTTTCTGAACTTCATCAAGGAAATAGGTCTTTACCTTAAAATCACCTACCTTTAAAACTGAAATTCGCATAGCTCTTGGTGGCTTAATGTAATCATCGTGACAGCGATAAACACCACCCTTAGAAAGTCCTTGCAATACATCACGTCTTTTGCCAATAATGTCTTTTCCAAAAAGAAGGTTGGTTTCCTCAAGTTTAAAAGCTACCGGCAAAAATAAATTTGGATACTGGCGACTATTAATACTATCATTCAACTCAAATCCAAAATCTTTGAGAGAATTTGCAGCTTTCTGTTTATATGAGATAAAACAATCTTTTCGCTGTTGGTAGGGAATTTTTGTTTCCTTGAGTAAGTCTCCGTATTTTACCTCAAAGCGATCGGCGGTTTCCTCTGTGACACAGGGACGCAAAGCAGAAATTGGATAGTGATACTCAGTTGGATTTTTGCCAAACTGGACTGCAACAACAACTTGATCGTCTGGTGCTTCTTGAAGTTTTAGTTTGCTCTGTGCACCTGTTGCTTTATCGATGAGGTCTTGTCTGCGTCCTCCTTCTCCAATCGGGCCTACCATAGCAGTAATGGTAGCAAAACTATTATTTTCAATATTTCTAACTTTCAAACCTATTAAAAGTTCTTTCGGTTTGTTCCTATATGGATGATTTTCGTAAAATTCATCCAATGTAGTTTGGTAAACGAAGTAGCTGTGAGGTGTTAAAACTAAAGCCGGATATTCACCATCTTGCAAGTCAATAGTTTCTGCCCAAAAATTAGCTTCACGCTTGACTTCAACATGATTTTCAGACCAAACAGTATCAGCCGATGAGAACTCCGAACTTCTTTGCAAGATTCTAACAGCTAATTGAGCAAGGATAGGAGCTGTTACCTGCGGTTCCCGTACCCATTGGATAGAGTAGGATCGATCGCCAATATCTTCTCTCAACTCCTCTTCAATTTCTACCAGTGCCTCTCGCCACTTTTCTTTAGTGGGCATGGGTTGATTAGGTTGACCTAAAACCCAAAAATATTTGTCTTCCCAGATAGTAACTAGCTGATGAGGAAATTCTTGATTAGTAAACTTTTGGCAAAAACGCCAGCTAAATCGGTTGCCAATTTTGCGATCTACTTCAGGAGTCAGTCGAAAGCAGATTAAATTCGGTTGCGAAATACTCAGCGGGAAAATCTCGCTCAAATATGTTGGTGAAGGAGAGACTTGTGGGGTAATTTGAACAGCAGCAGTCATGCGGCAACCTCTAATATTACAGAAGAAAATTCACAAATTGAGTTAAAGGGACAGTAAGAACAGTTTGAACCAGGATTAGGTGGAAAAATTATGTCGAACTCAGCCGGATCGTCGCGGTAACGCTTCAAATCTTTTTGATGTCGTTGAGCAATCAGCGACATCTCTATTTTGAAAGCTTGTAGTGTATCAGCCGTTGCCCTGAGTGGGTCAGACTGCTTGCCTGTTTCCAAATTATAAAATGAGGCGATAGCTGGCTGAGACGGGTAGAGATAACTGGCTGCTAGCAAGTAAAGATATGCCTGTCGCCGATCGAATTCAGATTTACCTGTTTTGAAATCTAAAATGTGTATGGTTCCATCGGGTTCGGCAAAAATGCAGTCTATCGCCGCAAAGAAGTTAAACAGATAATTCCCCTGCTTCAGAATAATTGGTGGGGGAAATCCCTCATCACCTCGGTTCAGTTTAATGATGTTCTTGCCTAAAAGAATCGGTTGCTGGTGGTAATTGGTCAGGATGAGAATTACTCGTTCCTGAACAGGAGTTGACTCTTGGCTTAATTGCAGAATTTCTGCAACTAGCTCTACAGCATCTTTGCGCGAGAATAGTTTAGGGTTTTGATGAAATTCATAAACTCCTTGCTGTGCAAGTATTCCAATTCGTTGAGGTGTGTTGTCTAAATCTTTAACTGCTGCGACTCCAGGTTCTCGCTGTCGTGCCCTAGCAAAACCTCGCTTCATATCGCAGTGGAAGTATTCTTGCCCTACTGGTGGAGCAAACTGTGACCAAAGATTATAGCTGGCAAATGCCCAAATTTTGTCCATGAGTTTAGCCCTCTATTTTAGAGGGCTGTTATTGGTTCATTTGGTTAAAATTTCGTGGATGGCGGTTTTTGCTTTGACGGATTTGGAAACCTCAGTTTGGTTCGCCAATTCAAAGGTACGCAAGCCTTCCAGCATTTGTTTGGCGGCCTTCCTCAGCTTTTGATTCCGACTTGTCCGTTGAACTTCCTCAAGCAAAACTGGCAGGGGTCTGCCGATTGAGAAGCACAGTTGGTCGGGATTGAAGGGTTGTTTTTTCATGCTGTGGCTCCACAAAGGTCTGTCTTGACCTATTATAGTGTTTATATTGTTCATGTTGACCAATTTGGCCAACAAACATACTTTAGACCCTGTTGAAGATAAAGTCAAGATAGATTACAATTTTTCCATGATAAGGGACTACAGCCGTGAGCGAGACGTTTGGCAAGCTGATTCGTCAAGCCCGTAAGGACAAGGAATATAGCCAGCGCGAGCTGGCAAAGTTGATCGGTGTGGATTATACCTACCTATCCAAACTGGAAAACGACCACGCTGGGTATCCTCCCAGTGAGGATGTCATTGAGGCGTTAGCGCGTCATTTGGATTTGACCGATCGTACAGATGACCTCAAACGCCTAGCAGGTAGGATTACACCAGATGATGCCAAAGTTTTTGAGGATCTGGTCAAAAAGTACAGGCAAATGCCTGCGTTGCTGCGCCGGATGCGGGATGAGCCAGAATTTGCACAACAATTACTGCGCCAAACCACACAATTAGAAGGTGAGGATAGGAAGAGTTGAAAGTAATCAACCAGTATCAAATATTTTCAAAACAGGAAATTGAGCTTCGTGCGATGGATGTTCTTGCGCGCGTCAATAAAAAGCGCAAGCGTCCTCTAAAATGGCCTATTGATGCTGGTCATGTTGCTGAAGCTTTAGGATTGGATATGGATTGTGGCTACATACCTCCTGATGCAAAAGGGGCGATTGCTGCCATGATTCTACCTACTGAACGTAAAATTATAATGAACGAAAAGAGTCTGGAACTGCCTAAAGGTTTTGAAGAATCTTCAATAGCTCACGAAATAGGACATTGGGAGCTTCACATAGATCAAAAAGCGGTTTCTCGTTTAGAAGAAGAGCAAAAGCGTGGTGTTGAGAGCGCCGTAGAGCCATTTTTATGTCGCAGTATTAGCAGTCAGCAAGGGATAGAATGGCAAGCACAGTATTTTGCTAGTTGTTTGCTGATGCCCAGCTTTAAGCTAGAAGAAGTACGAAGAGGACGCGATCTAACCAACTGGAAACATCTTTATGCAATGCGAGATGAACTTGGCGTAACAATATCCAATCTGATAAATCGTCTGCAAGACCTTCGCTGGATTTACATTGGCAAGGGTTCTAAGCAAATCTATCTTGGTGATACACGAACAAATGGGTAGAAAAGTTTGTTTTAGTGAATTGCGATCGCCTACCTCTCTCATCCCAAATCCAAAAGTGCGAGCGCCCTTTTCTTTCCCAAGTGCGATCGCTCGTTCAGATATATTCAAAGCTAATTAGTCTTCCCCTAACTCTGAAAACAATAATTCCAAGTCTCGATCGCCCCGTAGCACGCGAGCAATATCAATCCCGTCCGATCTCGGGTAATAAAAAATTAAATAATCCCTAACAATAAATCCGCGCAAGTTGGGGGATAACCTCTCATAGCGTTTGCCCATATTGGGAAATTCGGCGACAAGTTTACATTTTTGACGAATTGCATCAAAAAGCTCGCTGGCTGCCCTGGAACTATTGCCAGCAATGTACTCACAAATCTCATTCAAGTCTCGGACGGCTTCATCTGAAAATGTATAACTGTTCATGCCCCTGACTGTTCTCTTCGATCGATCTTTTCTTGAATTTTGGCAAACACAAGTTCTCCATCTGTCACTTGTCCCTTAGCAATTTGTGCAGTTCCCACTGCTATTTTCTGGCGGAGTTCTTCGATGCGTTGTTTTCGTTCTTTTAAAAGTGCGATCGCTTCTCCAATTAGTTCTTCAGCGCTGCCATATTTTCCGCTTTGAATTTGCGCTCGAATAAACTCTTCGTATTCCGGCTTTAAGACAATATTCATTGACTTGCTCCTTTAAATCACAGAAAGGTTACTGCACGATCGTGACATCTTTTGTAGATTAGCTTAGCACAAATATCAACATTCTCAGAGATTGTGGCAGACCTAGAGTCGAGCTTGAAAAAATTATTGTGAATCGCGGGCGATCGCACTTTTCGCCAACCTCTCTACAACTTCCCAATTTGTTGAGCAAACCACATCGCAGCCGTCCCATTTCCCTCACCCAAAAGTTTCAAAGTCTCCGATAGTAAAGCAATTGGCAATCCCTCAAGGGCTCCGGAAATTTCGCATTCCTGATATTTCCCGTTTTCCTGCAAGCGAAATGCCAAAACTCTCTCCCCCTTAATATCTACTACCCAATACTCAGGAATTCCCAAAGCAGCATACAAGCGCTTCTTTTGATCTAAATCGCTTGCCAAAGTCGTATCGGAAGTTTCTATCACTAAATCGGGAATTCGCGATTTATTTAGATTAAGTCGGCGCGGTTCCCCTTTTTGCCACTGGATAAATTCTCCGCCGACATATAAAATGCGATCGGGCGCACCTCCTCCCACCTTTGGCTTCTCAATTACACATCCACCCAAATCATCGAAAGCTTGTCCTCCTTTGCTGACAAACCAGGCGTAAAATACCAGCGTCAAGAGGTTGTTAAATCTGGCGTGCTGAGGCCCTTCATTACCCATGTCTATCCAAAGATACCCTTGATAAAAAAATATTCTCGCTTCCTCCAAAGAAGGATCTTCGCAGGCTGCTACATAATCTTCCCAAGTCGCGGCTTGCCATTGAGGAATTCCACCCACTTGAGACACGATGAATTTTGCAGTTGTAGAAGTCATGATTTAAAAGCAAATTGAGGATAAAATTATCCTAACTTAGGTTGATATTTATCTGCTGTGGTAATTGGTATTTAGTAATTTGTCAATTTTTATAGCCCCCCTTTTTTAAGGGGGGCTCAGATTCTTGTGCTTATCGAATTGCTATGGGCGCCGCAATTGGTACTTCTAAGTCTGGTTGCAAGTCAAAGACTACGACAAGCGTTGCTTGAGGCATGAGTTGACGCAGACACAGCAAGTGTCCGTCAGCATCCGATCGACTGCGAAATCGCCCCACAATCGCCCGCTGCATACTGGGCATGAGTTTGGCGATCGCCCAAGGGTAAAGGCGTTTTTGGTACGCGATCGCACCAGGATTCGCTGCGAATCCCTGTTGATAACCGTTTTGTGGCATAATCGTGTTGTATTCGTAAGGAGTACACAAAAGGCGTTAGTAAGTTTCTTGGCGGGAATGTACTAACGCCTTTTCCATTAAAATTCAAGCACATATCACAAGAATTGTCAATTGTCAATTCTTAACGCTAAGGAATGAAAATTTAATAACATTAGCGTCTGCTAAATAGTCGGAACTGCACGATAATTCCATTTTGGTAGATAT
>NZ_JAUBQD010000102.1:0-14602 GCF_036701085.1 Microcoleus sp. Pol7_A1 | reverse complement strand
CTCTGCGGTATTGCGTAAGCGTTGCTTGCCGAAGGCATCGCATCTCTCTTTAAAAACTGTCCGAAGTATTGATATTTAACCTTTATTTTTATTCTGTGAAATACAACAATTTCACCTAGACTTATTATAAATCAATCCATCCACCGAGGAGGTACTGCCCCTCCTATCGCCGCGTTATCAGCACGGTGTCTCGCTTTTCGACTTCCGGTGGTTAATTAAAAGGAAGATGAAGGAATCGAACCCTTACAGTTAACTGTACCCCAGTTTTCAAGACTGGTTGCCAACCATTTAGCGGCATCTTCCAAGGGGTGTCTGACGGGAATTGAACCCGCTATTACTGGTTCCACAAACCAGCGCCGCTACCGATTTGGCTTCAGACACCGCAGTGGAATCAAGGAGAATCGAACTCCTAACCTCTTGCGTGCAAAGCAAGCGCTCTACCAATTGAGCTATGACCCCGTGTAAAAGATTCACCTCTGGAGTAAATCTAAAATCTAAAATCTAAAATCTAAAATCGAATCACCCCGCGTAAAAAATTCACCTCTGGAGTAAATCTAAAATCTAAAATCTAAAATCTAAAATCGAATCACCGCGCTTAAAAGATTCACCTGTGGAGTAAATCTAAAATCTAAAATCTAAAATCGAAAATTGGTGTGGTGGATTGCGATCGGATTTGAACCGATATCTTTCTAACAGCCAGTTAGATGCTTTACCAATTAAGCTACGAACCCCAGACAGCAGGAGCGGTAGGACTTGAACCCACAACATTCGAGGTAGAAGCTCGACACTCTATCCAGTTGAGTTACGCTCCCATGTTTTTTGTTAATGCGCGATTCCCTACGGGATAGCTGCGCTTCACGCACTTTCCGTGCAAGTTATTGGAGCATTGCGTTTTCTCAGTTACTAGAGGGACTCCGCCGATGAGTTATTACACACTCTTTAAAGGATGGCTACCTTTAAGCCAACCTGCCGGGTTCAATGCACTCCTCGTTCTCAAACGCCCGCTGATTTTGACAGCGTTACCTTTCCTCTCGTACTAAAGTATGTAGGCTCCAAAGATTGGGACACGCAAAGGGCGATCGCTCTTAATATAAAAAATTATCCATTCAATGGAATCAACCTCCTTAAATTAAAGCAAAAACAACGAGAGTGGCAGGACTTGAACCCACAACATCCGCGTCCGAAGCGCGGCGCTCTATCCATTGAGCTACACTCCCATATTGGTAGTCCTGACAGGATTTGAACCTGCAACATCTTGCTTGTAAGGCAAACGCTCTACCGTTGAGCTACAGGACTACAAAAGCGGATGATGGGACTCGAACCCATGCGCTGAGAATGGCATACTCAGATGCTAGCCTTTACATCACACCCGCAAACCGATTTGAGATTTGAGATTTTGGATTGAACTGAGATGTTGCACCCTTGTGAATAAGCCTTTTGAACGGGTTCTCCGGCCCGTTCCACAAGAAAATCTACTCTTCGCTTCACAGGCATCTTGCCTATTCTTGAGAATGGTGCAAGATGTGAGATTTAAAAAACTTCTTGTTTGCCCAAGCGGATAACGAGGCTCGAACTCGTGCCTAGAGTTTGGAAGACTCGAATGCTACCGTTACACCATATCCGCAATTGTGGGGCTGGTGATAGGAATTGAACCTACAACCGACTGATTACAAATCAGTTGCTCTGCCTAATTGAGCTACACCAGCGCGCCAAGCAGATAGTGAGATTTTAACTCGCAAGAAAGCTTTACAAAAGCCTCATGTTGCCAATTACACCACACCTGCATTTTTGGTGGCGGGGGCAGGAGTTGAACCTGCTATTAAGAGGCTTATGAGACCTCCAAGCCTACCCAGGCTACTTCACCCGCGATGTCACCAAATACCCCTGACTGGCATCGAACCAGCACTAACTAGATCCTAAATCTAGCGCCTCTACCAATTGGGCTACAGGGGCAAAACCGATTTGAGATTTGAGATTTGAGATTTGAGATTGAATAAAACCTCATACCCCTGACAGGCCTCGAACCTGCAAAAAACACTCGTTCTGAGCGAGTGATGTTTTCCAATTACATCACAGGGGCAAAGTCGGGATGGTTGGATTTGAACCAACGACTCCATGCTCCCAAAGCATGGCTTCTGGCCGCTGAATTACATCCCGTTCATGCTCCTAGTGAGACTCGAACTCACACTCAAAATAAAACAGATTTTAAGTCTGCCGCGTCTGCCAATTCCGCCACAGGAGCAAGTAGAAACTTAGTTGAAAATTTGGTACTCCTGGTGAGATTTGAACTCACACAACACAATTTTTGAAATTGCGGCCTCTGCCAATTGGGCTACAGGAGTGTAATCGATCTGCTTTGGTAATAGCAGAACTGGGAAGGCAGGGATCGAACCTGCATTTTTCCGCTTTCAAAGAGCGGTGCCATACCGATTAGGCGACTTCCCAATAATTGGGTGCCGGGGTAGGCTTTGAACCTACATAAACTCCTATTTCAGAGATAGGCGACTTTACCAATTTGTCTACCCGGCAATTTAAAAAATGGCTGCCCCAGTAGGACTCGAACCTACAACCTAGCGGTTAACAACCGCTTGCTCTACCATTGAGCTATAAGGCAACGCAATCCCCCAAGTCAGTATCGAACTGACGACCTCTTGTTCTTCACACAAGCACTCTACCAACTGAGCTATCGGGGGAAATTTCAACGGAGAGGACAGGATTTGAACCTGCGTCGGTTTGATCCGATTCTGTTTAGCAAACAGGTGCCTTAAGCCTCTCGGCCACCTCTCCGAGCGCGAGAACGGAGGGATTTGAACCCTCAATCTTCAGTTTTATTAACTGAGATGTTATCCGGCTACACCACGTTCTCAAAATTGCAACTGCGGATTAAATGCAGTTACAAATGGGTCGGGCTGGAATTGAACCAGCAACGCTTTAAGCTACTGTTTTACAGACAGCTACCCACGCCAATAGGAGGGCCGACCCAGTTTGGAAGTGCTGACGGGAGTTGAACCCGCAATCACTTGGGTGAAAACCAAGCGGCTTAAACCATTTGCCTACAGCACTATAAATTGGCACAGGAACTGAGATTTGAACTCAGAATGCTGGTTTTGGAGACCAGAGTGTTGCCAGTTACACCATCCCTGCTTGTGGTGGCAGCGGTGGGATTTGAACCCGCATTGACCAAGGTATGAGCTTGGCGCTTTACCATTAAGCTACGCTGCAATGTCACTTTCGTTTCGTTCCTTTTAAAAGTTAAAAAAATCAATTAAAAGACTGTTAGTTTAATCTTTTAATTTCTAATTTTTAATTTCTGATTGGGAACAGAGGTTAGGGCGGGATTTGAACCCGCGAAAATCGGTTTTGCAGACCGACGCCTTCAACCACTCGGCCACCTAACCTGGGAGTCCCGACGAGGTTTGCACTCGCAATCTTCTCCTTGAGGGGGAGACGGCTTGACTTTTGCCTACGGGACTTTGACCCCCGCCGAAAAACGGATACTTGCTTTCCGACAGGAGGTGTGGATTTTAGACCAAAGTTCAAATTCCGAGATTCTTCTCCTGTGGAGTAAATCTAAAATCTAAAATCTAAAATCTAAAATCTACTGACGGGAGTAACGAGACTTGAACTCGCAACCTTTCGCTCGACAGGCGACTGCTCTGACCGGTTGAGCTATACCCCCGCGAAAATGAACAATATTCTGTCCTTGAATTACTCAAGTTGGGACGGGGTGGCGGTTGATTCCGCGTACTACAACCCGATCGGGCTATTGTTGCCGGAGTCTACACCGCCGATGTCCACAATTATGTGACACGATTAACTTCCTATTCTGTTTTCAAGGTTCATATTGCTCGTGGGGTAAGGCTTTGAAGCTCTTTCCCCTTCGCCATACATTTATACTACATTGCATAATACAAAACTGTCAAGGGGGTAATACAACTTTTTTTTAAATTGGGTTTTTTAAAGGGGTGTCGATCGCTCCCACCAACCCTCTGCGTTCCCCCAAACCCTTATCAATAAAGAAATTGTGCGGCTAAAGTGATGTGGTGGCGTAAGGTAAATCTAATGCTGAAACTGTAGTACACTCCAGTTTCTGTGAATTCTCGCCGTCGCGCGAGGTCGCACTTCTGGAAAATGCGATAATCAGCTTTTAGATATCAAATACTACAAATCAAACCTTGTCTGAATTGCCTTTAACTCCCGTCCCCGCAAACCCAGAACCCGATCGCCCAAACCTCCCTCACTGGCTACACTCCTTGGATACCTGTCCGAGTACCAACAGTTGGGCGATCGCCCGCGCGGCCCAACTCCACCACGGAGATGCAGTATTTACTAGGCGGCAAACCAGCGGGCGCGGCCAACACGGGCGCACCTGGCACGCCCCAAGCGGTGTCTTGACTGTTAGTTTTGTACTCGACAACCTCAACCCCACTCTGTTGCCCGGGCTCAGTTTAGCAGCCGGTTTAGCGGTGATTTACGCGATCGAAGATTTGGTTCCCGACTGTCGCGATATGCTGCGCCTGAAATGGCCAAACGATGTCTGGATCGATCGCCACAAATTAGCCGGAATTCTCTGCGAAGCCACCAACGGCAATGTTTCTGGCAAAACTCGCGCGGTTGTGGGAATTGGACTCAACCGCTGCGTAGATTTCGCGGCTGCGGGATTGGATGAAAGGGCGATCGGCAATGCGGTAAGCTTGCATTCTATTGCTAGTAAAATACCAGATGAACTGTGTTTGGTCGATCGACTGCGGCACTATTTACTCGAACTAGCAGATATGTTTTCTACCACAGACAAGCCAGCCTCCAAGTCCGGTTTAGCGCTACTTTTGCCGGAATTGCGCCGCCGCGATGCGTTGATTGGCTGCCCGGTGGCGATCGAACTTGCGTCGGAAACCATCTGCGGAGAAGCCGCCGGCATTGACGGAAGCGGCCGCTTGTTAGTATGTTTGGCGGGCGATCGAATACAAGCCTTTACCTCCGGGCGAGTTCGATTAATTTAAGAGGAAGAAGGAAGTTCGGCAACGGATTCTGTAACGGATGTAACGGATGTAACGGATGTCAGGAAGAAGGAAGAAGGGAAATGCAGTCAGAGCAATATTTTCAGCGATTAAAAATGTCCTAACCTTCTTGCCCGTTACTATAAATTAAGAGAAATAAGTCATTAGTCATTAGGGAAAATTCCCAATTAACAATGCCCGATGCCCGATGCCCGATGCCCTATTCCCAATTCCCTATTCCCCATTTTAATTTATCACCTCAAATACTACCAATCTGTTCAGCCACAGCGGTTGACTTGGTTCCACACCTTCGGGACGACCCTTAGTAGAAGCAACTTGTATTCTGTTGCCATTTATCCCTTGTTTAACCAAAATACCTTTCACATTTGTCGCCCTTTCCAGTGCCAACTTTTGATTTTCGGTCGGAGCGCTTTTAAAATCGCTGTAGCCAATTATCCTCAAATTCTTCGTCCTATTTTCCTCCATATATTCCTTGACTTTGCTAAGCTTTTGTGCTACGTCTTTCGCCTGCAAACTTGCCGAACCGGCACCGAAATACACGCGAACTGCCATTATTTTTGACTGCGGTTTATTTCCTATTATTACTGTATTTGTTACAGACTTCACCCCCGGAATTTTCTCAAAAGCTTGAGTTATTTTCTGAGCATCTGGCACTTTGCTCACGCTCCCTGCAACGGCGACTTTTCCCTCTGCATAGCGAGCCGAGATATCAATGCTTTCTACTTTATTCAAAAGAGCTGCCGTCCGCTTGACATCGGCTTCGACTAAAACCGGATCGGGAGGGACTTCAACAGCTATAATTTTATTTTCAATTCCTAATTTTGGAGCTGCTTGCTGAGCGATTTTTTCCGCTTTCGATCGCAGCTTTTGATTCGGCACTCGTCCAGAAATCTCCAATATTTTATCTTTAACATCTGCCGCGAGGCGATAAACCGATAACTCCGGAGCAGATTGTAAAGCTAAATTCGTATCTGCTTCTAAGCTCGCTTCAACTCCGCTGCGGTATTGATGAATTCCCCAAGGTATACCAATTACACCTAACGCTGCCAAACAGATAATTGGTAAAATAGAAAGTTGAGGAGATTTAACTTTTACCTCTGTATCGATTAATTTTTGCAAGTACGAGTTTACTTCTGCCGGCACAGTGGCTGGATCGCCGTTAAATGACTGGATTTGAGCCCCGTATTCTTGAACAATCTTTTTGAATATCGCTCGCATTTTGTACTTAAACCACTGGCGGGTTTCTCCTTGCATAACTACTGCCAGATAACACGAACCCGCTACTTCCAATACGATCGTAGATGTGCCGTATTCTATAGCATCAATCTCTGCAATATTTCTCGACTGAGATATGCAATCGTTGACAACAGCCCGAATAGCAGTCAGCATCCCTGCTACCGTGTCTAATTCTAGCTGTTCGCGTTGAGAATGCTGCACTGCTGAAATTACTAATCCCGATTTTGCTTGAATTAAAAAAACAGCTTTAACACTCAGTGCTGTTGTTTCTTTCATCAGCAATTCTGCTTCAGAAATGCCCTGAAATTTGGCTTTAATTTTGCGACTAATTCCCTCTGGACTTAAAGCTGATTCGAGTTTTTCATTAATCTCCCGCATCCTCTCGGCGACGTATTTTAAAATCGTGCTGCCGATAATCGGATAAAGTGCATCCGACATTGCTTCTCGCTTGAGATGAATTTGCTGTTTGATAGCGGCGGCCATTTCCGGCGCGATCGCCATTGCAATTTCATCGGGAGATTCACTGATTCTGTGGCTGATTCCCACAGGAATAGCCGGCGATATGGCTACTCCCATCGACTGCCTGTTTTGTCGGGTTTTGGTATTAATTACTTCATCAATTATCGGAGCTATGGTTTCGGCAAACGATTTTTTTGACTCATTAATTGTTTGAATCATCATTTCCGGAAAGATTATTTTAATTCTGGCGAGTAATTCTTCCCGATTGCCTCCCCATTCAGCATCAGTAATTTTGCGATCGAGTTCCCCTACTTTATCGTTGAGTCTGTAATTATAACCGACAACTTCATCTAACAATGGTAAAATAGATTCGAGTACCGATTTTTTTAGTTGGGCGTGATGGCTAACCATCAGCTCATCAATCAAAGGTTTCAGTAAATCTGTAAACAAGTCTGTCGATTCATAAATTCGGTGTTCGATCGCCACAATCTGTTGTTCGATCTTCCCGAGTCTTTGATCGATCCTTTTATTCTGAATGATTGCATCAACTGCCGGGGCGATCGCAGATTCTATCTCTAGCTTTGCTTCGCCGATGTTTCGGGACAACATTTCTACAATCACTGGCATTATTCTTGCCATCAACCCTTCTATTTCGGCTAAAACTTGCTGCTGAACTGCGACAATCTTACTGTCATTATTTAATATTTGTGCTGCAATACCGCTGTTTTGAATAGCCCTGTTGACAGCCGGCGCGATCGCCTCTCTCACCTCTAACTTTGTCTCGTCGATTTTCCGGTTCAGCGACTCAATCATTAACGGCATCAACCTTGCCATTATTTCTTCCGGCTGAGACTTTTGCTGTCGCTGAAGATTATTTAGTCTACTTTCTACGTCGCTCAATTTTCCTTGAACTTCTCTTTGAAGAATTGCTGATTCTATCAAAGGTTCGATCGCCGCTGTTACCTCTGATTTTGATTCATCGATTTTCCGGTTCAGCAAATCAGTTATTGCTGGCATTAGCATCGCCATTATCTCTTCTGGCTTTTGGATTGGCGACTGTTGCGCAGCCAGCCGGCGTTCGATGATACTCAATACTTTTTCTTCTATTTCTACCCAAGCTATTCTTACTTGTACTGAGGGTGCGACACTTGCTATAACCTCTAACTTCAATTCACTAATTTTGCGGTTCAGCAACTCGCTAACTACCGGTACTAGCTGCTTGATTAAATCTTCTGGTTGCTGCTGGTAACGCTGCTGAATATTCGCAACTCTATCTTCAATTCTTACTACGTGTTCTTCAAGTCCGTTTTGATTGTAAATTACTTGATTGACTTTCGGTGCGATCGCCGAAGCTACTTCTAACTTAGACTCCTCTAGCTTGCGGTTGAGCAGCTCGCCCACCACCGGTATCAGCCGTTGCATTAACTGTTCTGCATTCGGCAGTTGTTGCTGGTTGAATTTAGCAATTTGATTTTCCAAATCCGCTAATTTTGTCGGCAATTCGAGTCCATTAATTTTATTATTGCTCGCGAGTTCCATCGCCTTTTTGAATTCAGACTTCAACCCCTCTAATTCTTCTCTCACTAACTCAGGAATTAACGGTCTTAGTAAATTCATCAACTCTTCGGGCTCAGACATGAGCTGCTCAAAATTTTCTAACCTTTGTTCCACGCTCAAAACATTACTGTAAAATTCCGGTAAATCTCTTTCAAACAGCAGTTGCTGTAACCGCTTAAACTCCTCCACTGCTTGTTCTAATTCTTCCTCCGACGGTCTATAATTTTTTTCTACATTCGCGATTATAGATAAATCAGGTTTTTCATTATTTTTTTCTTGTCTTTGAGAGGGCATCTCTTCATTGTCAGTTAATACTTCGGGTACAATAGGCGGTGATTCGATCCGAAAAGACAATTGGTTGCGCCGATTTTCCTCATCCTCAAATCGCTGAACAGACTTTTCAGAAAGCGGTAATTTCAGCTCGCTTGGTTCTTTTTTTGATTTTTTTAATAATTGGAATTCAGTTAGTATGGTTAGTAATTCCTGAAGTTGCTCTCCTGCTTTAGAACTTGCCATAGTTGCATCAGAAACCTCTTTTTCTGAGTGATATATTTTGCCTGAATTATCATTAGATGGTGTCATACTGCCCTACCCAAACGTGATTTTAATCTACCGAAGGAAATTATCAGCTTGCTTGCCGCCTCACCCCAGCGAAAATCAATAGGAATGACACAATTTTTCCAAGCGTCAGGCGTACTAAAGCTCTCGCCCTATTTTAACTGCTGTTCTGCGACTAGCCAACTGAGCCGCCAACTGCAATGCTGCCTTCATGCTGGAGGCATCTGCAATCCCTTGACCTACAATATCAAAAGCTGTGCCGTGATCCGGAGATGTGCGGACAAAAGGCAAGCCAATTGTAGTGTTGACAGCTTTGTCGAAAGCCATCAATTTTACTGGAATCAACCCCTGGTCGTGGTACATTGCCAAGTAACCGTCGTGAGCTTCTGTGGCTAAACCGTACCAAACTTTAGCCGGTTTTACCCAGAGAGTATCGGGGGGGACTGGCCCGTCTAACTGCACTTGAGGAAAGCGATCGCGCTGCGTTTCCAACCAAGGTATCATCCAGTCTTGCTCTTCATTTCCCAGTTTGCCATTTTCGCCGCTGTGAGGATTTAAGCCAGAAATCGCTATTTTTGGTCTTTCCAGCCCAAAATCTTCCCGCAAACACTCTACCAGCAATTCTAGTTTTTCGCTCAGCAATTCTGGACTCAAAGCATCGGGGACTTGACGGATGGAAATATGCGTGGTAGCCAGTAAAGTTACGAGCGTCCAGCCGCTGTGGGGAGATGTGGCGGCAAACAGCATTCCGAACCGCTGCGATTCTGCCCTTTCTGCGAGGAGTTCTGTTTGTCCGGGATAATTGTAACCTGCCGCTTGCCAGCAAGTTTTGGAAATCGGGCCTGTCACGATGGCGGAGA
This sequence comes from Microcoleus sp. Pol7_A1, assembly GCF_036701085.1. Taxonomy (NCBI): domain Bacteria; kingdom Bacillati; phylum Cyanobacteriota; class Cyanophyceae; order Oscillatoriales; family Microcoleaceae; genus Microcoleus; species Microcoleus sp. Pol7_A1. Next base: position 4,914 of record NZ_JAUBQD010000102.1, on the reverse strand, counting down.
ATTCGCCGGCGATGGTACGGGCGATCGCGCTTTCCATGTAAGCAAAGCTAGCCGCCCCGCTAGCTGCACTCCCGACGCCGGGGACAATTTCGCCCCACTTGCTGTCTGGTTCGATATCAATAATGTTTAATGTTTCGGGATTTGCCGCTTCTGCTGCTGGATTGCTCGATCGCAACTTATCGTAAGTTTGCTGCAAAACTCTCCTAGAACCTATAACCGTCGCCTTCAAAGCAGCAGCGGGATCTGCCAATGCCTTGAGAATCACTTCCGGGCCAATTCCCGCCGGATCTCCCAGAGTTACAGCTAGTTTTGCTTCCCGATCGAGACTCAAGGCAGTTCTCTCCAACAAAATACAGGAATTTGGGCACTGAAATTTTAGCATTCATGTAGCTGGTAGCCCCAAATTATATTATCTTTATTTAATGCGATCGCCCAATTGGACTTATCAAACCATGAATCCTGAAATTTTCAATGCAGCCTTTTTGTCCTTTTCCCTAATTTTCGTGGGTATAGGTGGAGGCTTCCTCCTGCTCAAATTGCAAGGTGGCGAAGAATAAGTTTTTTTCAACCAATCCTTCAGAAGCCTTCTACCTTCTGCCTTCTAGTGTCTACTTTCTGCCGAAAGCAAGCCTTCTGCCGAATATCTCAAGCCTAAAATGAGAAAAATTCAGGTTTTTGTTAAGTTTTTATAAAAAACTTAACAAAAACCTGATACCATCTTATTGAAAGTTTAAGATTCATAAATTAATCCCTAGATGACTTTATTGATTTTAGGTGCCACCGGCACTCTCGGTCGCCAAATAGCCCGCCGCGCCCTAGACGAGGGCTACCAGGTGCGCTGTTTAGTCAGAAGTTACAGAAAAGCTGCATTTTTGAAAGAATGGGGCGCTGAACTCGTGCCGGGGAACCTTTGCCAGCCAGACAGTCTGCCTCCGGCCCTAGAAGGCGTCAGTGCTATTATCGATGCAGCAACAGCCAGTGCTGCGGATTCTGTCAGCATCAAAAGAGTAGACTGGGACGGAAAAGTATCGCTGATCCAAGCAGCAGCAGCAGCAGGCATCAAGCGTTACATATTCTTTTCCTTTCTCGATGCCGAGAAATATCCCCAAGTCCCCTTGTTGGAAATCAAGCGCTGTACCGAATTGTTCTTAGCAGAATCCGGTCTAGACTATACAATCTTGAGACCTTGCGGCTTTTTGCAAGGACTGCTGAGCCTGTATGCAATGCCGATTTTGGACAATCAGGCAGTCTGGCTGCCCAACAAGCCGTCAGCCCTTGCCTACATGAACACTCAGGACGTTGCTAAATTTGCCGTCCGGGCTCTTTCCGTTCCTGAAACCGAGAAAAAAAGCTTTCCGGTTGTGGGAAATCGCGCTTGGGATGCTGAAGAAATCGTGCGTTTGTGCGAAAGGCTGTCAGGGAAGCAAGCTAAAATTACGCGCACCCCAGACGCCTTGTTGAAGGCTACTCGTCAATTTGCTAAGTTCTTTCAGTGGAGTTGGAACGTAGCTGACAGATTGGCTTTTTCAGAAGTTTTGGCAGCCGGAAAACCCTTGAAAGCTCCGATGGATGACGTTTACAGTGTCTTCGGAATCGACCCCAAAGAAACTACTACTTTGGAGTCTTATCTCGAAGAATACTTTAATCTGATTATGAAGAAGCTCAAGGAAATAGAGTACGAGCAGCTTAAAACTAAAAAACGGAGTAAACAAAAAATGCCCTTTACATTTTAAAGTGCCGAAAGCTGGGATTATATACAACGACGTTAAACCTGTGGCTTGTCGTATCGCCGCAGAGTTGCAAGACAAGCTGACTGCCCGCGGCTGGGAGGTTTGCTCGGTTTCTGGTTCCGGAGGAATTCTGGGCTATTCTAGCCCCGATCGCCCCCTGTGCCACAACCCGATCGAACAACTCGTCCCCCCCGGTTTTGACAGCGACATGGAGTTTGCAGTGGTTTTGGGCGGCGACGGTACGGTGCTGTCGGCATTTCGCCAAGTCGCTCCGATTGGAGTGCCGCTGCTGACTGTCAATACCGGTCACATGGGCTTTTTAACAGAAACTTACCTGAACTTGCTGCCGCAAGCTTTGGAAAAGGTAATCGCCGGAGAATACGAAATAGAAGAAAGATCGATGCTGGCGGTGCGACTGTTTCGAGAAAACGACTGCCTCTGGGAAGCCCTTTGTCTCAATGAAATGGTGCTGCACCGGGAACCGCTGACTTGTATGTGTCATTTTGAAGTGGCGATCGGGCAACACGCCTCTATTGACATTGCCGCAGATGGAGTCATCATCGCGACTCCCACAGGATCGACAGCTTACGCCCTTTCTGCCGGCGGCCCTGTCATCATTCCCGGAGTGCCGGTGTTGCAGTTGCTGCCTATTTGCCCGCATTCAATGGCTTCGCGGGCTTTGGTGTTTTCCAACACCGAGCCGGTCAAGATTTTGCCGGCGAGTCCAAACCGCCTGGTGATGGTGGTAGACGGTAACGGCGGATGTTATGTTCTGCCCGAAGATTGGGTGCAAGTCGAGCGATCTCCGTATCCTGCCCGCTTTATTCGGGTGCAATCTTTTGAGTTTTTCCACATTTTGCGGGAAAAATTGGGCTGGGGCTTGCCTCACATTGCTAAACCGAGTTCGGTTGAGTTGCCTTGATACTTGTTGTTGACACTCCCCGACCTAAAACGGGGATTGTTGGCTCAACCAGTTGGAAAAAGCTTTCTTGTTAAACGTGCCGAATTTAAGTCCTTGACCGTTATTTAGTAATGCGAATCGAATCTTGAATTTGCTGAACTTGTTTTTCTGTATCACTGTCGGAGTAGAAAGTTTCTAGCATAATTGTTTCTTTTTTTCCTGTGGCAACATAGGTGACAATGCCTGCGGGAAACCCGTCGTTATAGTCTTCATACAAGCGCACTGCTTTTTTGCCGTTAATCGTTAGACGTTCGGTTTTAGTCGTCGTCTTAGGCCAAGCTCTAGAATTCGGTTTTGTCGCGGTCGCGGTTTCCAGGTCTTCCTCACTGATGGTTGCAACCACGCGAATCAAACCCTTGGGGGCAAATCCACCGCCTCTGTTGGGGAACTTTTTGTTGTGTAATTCAAGGCTATTCGCACTTGCGCCCCTTGGATTTTCGAGCCAATTTCGGGGTGCTTTGAAGGTCAGATTGCCGATCACGTGGGTTTTGAGCTGTGATTCTTGGGTTTGGGCTTGGGCGAGTAGGGTACAGTGTTCTACGAATAGGGTGGGTGTCGCGATCGCGATCGTACTGGCGAGGATAGTCAGGAATTTCTTCATTGGCGAGTATGTCCGATTGATAGTTTTGGCAAATATTATGCAGGCTTAAAATGCCCGCCATGTTTCACGATTCAAGAAAAAGCCATTACCTTTCCCATTCGTACAAGTCAAACCGGCTGCCATTGCCTTACAGTTCTGTTTATTCTACCAATTTTCTGTAGGTCAAGCTCTCGATCGAGCTTCCGAATCATCTCCAAAGTCAGGCAGTGTTTACGAGATAACGGTTGTGTTGAGCGGCTGCCGATCACCTCGTCATCCTATCGATAACTTTTATCAGTCCGCTCCAACACGATTGTTCGACCGCGCCTGACTACACAATGAACCCCTCTCTAAACTTTTCAATCACCGCAGCGTGCATTGTTGCATATAGAATAGGTTGCTCATGATAGAACTGTGGCACAGCCTTATTCATTTCTTCAAATGTAATCATTTCGGGCCAGCGATTATCTAAAAGGATTGCCTCACGAATAGAGGAAATAATGTTCTTCACTGTCGTCGTTAGGATCATATCGTGTTCAAAAAACTCAAAATATAGGCAGAAGAGTAAACCCCCATATATTTGACAGAATTTTTTATAGTATGGCGTTAAATGCTTGACTGAATACCCACCTGAAAAGCTATTACCACCCTCCTCTATTAATCCCCAGCCCAGTCTTAGTAATGTTTGGGGAGTGAAGTGAACCGTACTTGAGGTAAGTCTGTAGATAAAGTCATACAGTAAATCTAAGATTCCTGGGGCTAGTTTAGCCGCCATATCTCGTACAGGAGGAATTCCTTTCTTTCTAAAATTCGTCCATCCGCTTTCACTCCAAATCGTTTGTATTTCACTTTCGAGTTGGTCAAGCGATGGGCTAGTGTCTGTCCATCCAAGAACGGGCTGAAATGGTCGATACTTTTCAAAAAAAGCTTGCTGTCTTGTCATTCTCTCATGGACTTCAATCAACTGAAGACCCTGCAAGAGACGCTCACGCTTTGTGTAATCAAGTTTTGAGATGAACTTAAGAACAATCAAGTCCTCTGTAATCCCGCGCAGTGTGCTAACAGCAAAGAAATATCCTTCAGATTCTGCATCTCTGTGAGAGAACAGCAAAAATTCATAGCTTTTAGCCAGTGATGCACGTAGACAGCTTGAAAAAACTGAATATTCTGACTTTGAAACCTTGATTTGAATGATGAAATCAGTTACAAATTCATGAACTTGATGTAGAAGCTCCTCGACTTGGCTATACACTAAAACCACCTCAATTTTCGTGTACCTACTTCCATTTTGATTGGATTATGGCGATTTAGCGCGACTTGGCGTTAGCTTCTCACCGATAGCCTCGCAACTGCTTCCCCAACGATAATTGAAGCGGTCGAACTTATAATTATATCGCAGTTGCGTTACCCTACTGAATATAATCGCATAATACCGCAGCTCAAAGATGTATGTCAACCCCTTCTTACTCCCCATAGGAATCTCCTTTCCTCGATCGAGTTCCCCGCACGATTCGACTCAATCACTTAAGCCACCCACTGAAAAAAGCTATCTTTATTATATTTTAGATCAATACTCCGGACAGTTTTTAAATAGGGATGCTTACGCAATAAAGCACAGAAGCGAAAAAACTGAGTGCTATCTG
>NZ_JAUBQD010000101.1:10240-14625 GCF_036701085.1 Microcoleus sp. Pol7_A1 | reverse complement strand
TTTTGAGCCAACATTCTCATGAAACTACTGCTCGATCGAACCCTCGATCGATTTATGAATGATTTGCGATCGCTATAGTTCCTTTATCAATAGCCTCCGCTAATTCTGGGTTTAAGCTACAGAAGAATTGGCTGTTGTCAGGTTCAGAGTAAACTACTTCAACAACATAACATCCCGTTTTGGGGACAATCCTCACTTCGCACAAATCCTCAAACTTCAGCGCCGTGTTAAATAACTTGCGAGAAATGTCCGTTATTTCATCGCAGTAATTAAACCACTCATGGCCTTTTTGATTGCGTGCCTTTCCACTCGTTCTTTTAACAGTGTGGACAACTATCAACTATCAACTATCAACTGTTAACTGTTTAATGGCAGTAGCATCTCCCTATCAGCGCCCAGATAGCATTGTAATCAGCCGCCTCAACTTCCCAGCAAGTTTTCTGGAATCGTAGCGGCACTTGGCTTCTACTAAGATTTTTTCCATCAGCTCGGATGAAGCTTCTGCTTGCAGCCAGGCAGCTTCTAAAAATACTTCTACGGTCACTCCTTTTTCTTTGCAAAATCTTGTCAAGTTAGCATCTATTTCTGCATCTAAAACAACGGCCGAATGGCGACGAGTTGGCGGAAGTTTCGCGAGTTCTGCTTTTAACTCTTCTAATGTTGAATTGGGATTAGTGGTTTCGTTTGAAGTTGCGTTCGTTGAAGTTTCGTTCGTTGAAGTTTCGTTAGCCGAAGTTTTGTTTGAAGTTTCGTTTGAAGTTTCGTTCGCCGGAGTTGAACGTTGAGCTATTTGTTCGCTCTCCTGTTTGGGGGCGATTAAAGTATCTTCTCGGCTTGGAACAACTGTTCGCTTGCGGTTGGAGCGAATTTGGTCGAGGATGCTGTCACTCATTGTACTTTTTGTTGTAAAAGAGACTCGATTTTGGCGAGCAGAATTTCAAAGGGATATTCTAAGTCGGGATGTCCTAATTCGCTGAGAGTTTGGCGTTTGTTAATGGCTTTTTTGTACTGTTCGGATTCTCGGATTGAAGGGAGAATTAATTCGTTTTCAACTTCGTCTTTCATTCCTTCTACGGCTAGGCGGCTCTCTAGGGTTTGAGTGTTGCCTATCCAGCGGTCGCGGAAGGGCAGCACTCCTAGTACGGTAGCGTTGGTTGCTTTGACATCTCTCATGGAGTTGAGCAAGTCGAGTGTCCGCACTAGGGAACCGTAGCCTTTGACGGAGGCTTCGGCGGGTACGATTACGGTGTCGGCGGCACCGATTGCGGTTAGGCAAATCTGCGAGCGCTGCGGGGGTGCGTCAATGATACAAAATTTAAAGGCTTCGGCAACTGGTTCGAGGCGGCGCAGCAACAGGGTGGCGCCGACGCCGCTGCTGGATAGGTAGTCGGCGGCGGCGTCAAGCCCGTCGTCGGAGGGAATTAGAAACAAGTTGTCGCTACCTTCGACTGGATAGATGCCGTCTTCGATGGGCACGGATTTTTTGAGAACTTCCAGCAAGGTGGGCTGGTTGGGTTGCAGTTCTAGCCCCAGGTAGGTGGTCAGGTTGTGTTGGGGGTCGGCGTCGATAGCCAGTGTGGGATAGCCCCGGCTGGCTAGGAGGCGGCTCAGGAATAGAGATGCGGTTGTCTTGCCCTGCCCCCCGGACAGGGACGCGATGGCGACTGCGATCATGGCTTTAGGGACATCGGATGGGGTTTTCTATATATATCGTCATCTAAAAAACGAAATTAGTCAATATCTAAATTACTAAAAAGCTAATTTAATTATTTTAGTAATTTATATATTGACTAATTTAATTAAAAGATAAAGAGCTAAAATTAGCATTTTAGTAAAAAGCTAAATTATTAAAACTAGCAAGTGAGCGGAGCTCGCGCAGTCCCCACCCAATTTTCCTCCACAGACTATTAAGTCAAACCCTTGTGTAATAAGCCGTTCAACTTTCTTGTCCGCCGGAGTGTGCGCTCGCCATAAATAACTCATCCTGTCCGCCCTTCTGCAAGCTCTAAGCGGTGTGCATAAGTGTTGACGAATTGCCCCGAAAACAGAGATTTCACCATTACCTGAGCCCCTGCAACAGCTCTAACGACATATTTCTGAACTTCACCGCAGAACCTCACCACCGAGCCAACTTTCAGCTCTGACGGTGCTATTTGGGGTACTTTTGCCTCATAAGTGGGAATAGCGTGATTTTCGGGTTCTATCGCCTGATATGAAGCTGCAACTCCCATCTCTTCAGTTGTTAATGTCTCGCCAGGTGCAGCTTCCACTCCGAACACTTGAGTAGTGTGAGCCCATTCCTCATCCAGAGGCGACACACCCTCAGATATCTCTATATTATTATCCGACCCTGTGCCAACAGTTCCCACCTCATTATTTTGTTGAGATAAACCAAGAGGGGGCACAACCTCAGATATCCCTATATTATTATCCGACCCTGTGCAAGCAGTTCCCACCTCATTATTTTGTTGAGGCAAATCCTGAGAAAACACACCCCCTGACATCTCTATACTATTATCCAACCCTGTGCCACTAGAAACCCCTTCTAAACACTCTCGTGCACCTTCCGCCAAAGAAACTGCCTCTTTATCCCGCTGCTGCCAAACCTCAAAAATCGCCTCCCTGCCATCCTGGGGAAACTCAAACTGGTAAACTCTAATGCGTTTGGGCCGACCTTTAGCATCTCGTTCCTCCGACCTTTCTTGGCGAACCCGCCGCAAAGTAAAGCCCAGCTTACCCCTTAAAATATACTGCACCACCTCCATCGGTGTCATCTGAGGACTGACACTAATACCCAGAAAATCCTTAATATCAACACTGCATTGCTTCACTTGTTCCGCAAAAGCTATCACATCCGCGTCAGTCCCTCGGTACTCTCGATTAACATTAAACAACGACTTTATTCCCAACGCCTTCAAAGCTTCCACACTTGCCGTCAGCAAACGCAAATCTTGAGGACACACCTTTCCTTGCCCCCTTTCCAGATGCCCCGCCAAGTGATTTTTATCTCGAAATCTGACCAACTCCGGGTCATAAATTAAATAGTAATGTAAGCGAATTTGAGGCAGCCAGCCAGCATCATCCTTCAACTTAAGTTCAGGCGTGATGGGCACTCCATAAGTCTCTTGTAATTGATACTTGCGCTGCTGGTTTAGTTCATCACGAGTCTTAGCCCGTTTGTCCTTCAATTCTAAGTATTTAGAAAGAGTAATGTCAGAAGCATTATTAACAGCCTGCGCTTCTAACATTTTATTCTCTTCTTTAATAGATGTCGCTTCTGCACGGATGCAAGCTGCTACCGTTTCCCGGCTATCTAACTCTGACTTTAATTTGCGGTCTTGCGACTCTAGTTCTTCCAATAAATCCCAATTTTGAGCATTGTTTGCTGCAAGCTGTCGTAACAGCAAAACTTTGAGTTCTTGTTGTAATTGATTCTCTCGACATAGCTCCACAGAATGCCCTTCAGCTTTTAAAGCTTCCCAAATTGCCTCCCTGTAGTTCCACATCCCAGCATTAATTCTCGCCCCCATTTTAGCCCAAGTCCGCAAGTGAATTGGGTCGTAAGCTTCATCAATGTCAAAATCCACGCCTTGCAACAATTTGAGATTGGTTGTGATGACTTTTTTTTGAGATTTGAGAATTGCTTGGTAACTCGAACTGCCATTGCCAATTTTGCCCACACCAAAGGGCGCAGTCCAGACAAACCAAGGCACTGTTTCATCTCGAACTCGCGCTAGTGCTTGCAAAGCGTCATTGACAGCAATTGCTCCTTTAAAAATGCCGAAAACCGCTGTAAAATGATGGCGAAGGTCAATGCTAACTCCTGTGCCAATTGTGGGACTAGCGATGATGATATCATAGTTTTGTATGAGCGTATTTAGTTGGTCAATGCAACCGTAAGCGGGATGATTTGGATCTGATACTGATTCGCTATCAATCCTGAGAATTCGCTGATGAGGAAAGCGTTTTTGCAGTTGGGTTTCAAGGTTGCGACAAGACCAATTTCCTGTAACTTTTTGTGAGTCTTCTACAACCATAATGCGCGGTCGATATCGCTCTATAGGGTGAGATTCAGTAGGTTTTTTAAAGTGACATTCAGTAAAGTTTATTGGGCTACATTTTGCGGTTGTTTCACAATCACACTTAGCAGGGTTTTTACTGTCATATTCACTAGGGTTTTCCGAAACATATTTAGCAAAGCATTTAGAGTCACATTCAGTGAATTTTACAATAGGACATTCACCAGAGGTTTTCTGATAATATTCAGGATGGCTTTTACAGTCACATTCAGCGCATTTTACAATAGGACATTCACCAGAGGTTTTCTGATAATATTCAGGATGGCTTTTACAGTCACATTGAGCAGGTTTTACAGGACATTCACC
>NZ_JAUBQD010000101.1:0-10140 GCF_036701085.1 Microcoleus sp. Pol7_A1 | reverse complement strand
AGAGGTTTCTTGACCATATTTAGCACAGATTTCACTGTCATATTTAGCGCATTTTACAGGATATTGACCAGAGGTTTCTTGACCATATTTAGCACAGATTTCACTGTCATATTTAGCGCATTTTACAGGATATTGACCAGAGGTTTTCTGACAATATTCAGTAGGGCTTTTAGAGCCATATTTAGTACAGGTTATAGGAGAGCATTTGGCACGAGTGTTAAAGCCATATTCAGCACAGGTTATAGGACAAAAATTGGCACGGCTTTTTAACCCATATTCACCCCGGATTACAGGAGAATATTTGACATGGTTTTCAGAACTACATTCAGCAGGATTTTTACCACCAAAATCGGCACATTTTAAGCTTATAGGACAGCATTCGGCACGGCTTTCAATGTCACAACAAGTGATTTCTTGAGACAGAATTTGCTCCATTTGCACATACAGCGAAGCTGGGTTTGAAGTGGCAAAGAAAGTCACATCTCGCCCTCGTTTGGGCTGCCACTCATTGATAACAACCCAAGGGGAAATAGGGATACCTGCTATGGCTATTAAGTAGTCTATGCTGTAATCGGATAAGTCGGCATCTTGGGCAACAACTAAGCCGCCACTTGTCAAGACATTGTGGAGGAGTTCTTGCAGAGTTTGCAAGATGGCGACTCGGTTTTCGCGGCAAGTTGAACTGTTTAAGGCGTGCCAAATGACTTGTTCGCACTCATCGATGATGACGATCGCACCGAACCAGTCTTCAGGATTGAATTTAGCTTGAGATAGGGGGTGGAGGCTGTCTATGCACAAGCCGTATCCGAACAGTTTACCAAAGGCTGAGTCCCTAGTTTCGTCTATGTAGTTGATTCCTAAGCTGGCACAGATAGCCCTACCCAGTTGAATCCTATGGGTAATTATCAGCACGCGGCGATCGCCTGTGGAAAGGGATTGTGAGACTAAGTTGGTGAGGGCTTGGGTTTTGCCGGTGCCTTTGGGGGCTTTGATGCAGGCTAACCCGGACTCTGGATAGGGGAGTTTTCCCAGATAGCGAGAATTTAGCTTTAAAGAGGCGGGATAGGTTAAAAGCCATGATTCCCTATCAAGCCAGAATTGGAAGCCTTGCGCTTCATTTTTGAGGGCGCTGAAGGCATCTTCGCCCTTTGATACCACGAAATCGTCAACGCCTTTTTCTGGCCCTGGCAGGTTGATGACTTTGACGGGGCAATTAGCGGCTGTGAACAGGCGGCCGAGTTTGCCAATTTCCCGGTTGACGTTCTGGACGGTTTGGCGTTTGCTGTCGCGGTCAAAGCAGATATAGATTTCCCGCCCTGGGGTGGCGAAGTGTTGGAGTTCGGGGATGAGGTAGGGGTCGCATTTCTCCCCTTGAGGGGTTTTGGTTCTGACACCACCGGTGACACCGGGGAGGGCGATGGCGGCGTAGCCCAGTGTGAGTAGGCATCCGGCTTTTTTTGCGCCTTCGACGATTTGGACGGGGATGTTGTTGTCCCACACCCATTGCCAGAACTGAGGCTGGTTTGGGGATGAGGGAGCTCTTGAGCTCTTGGGCAGAGGGGCGGGGGGGCAGCAGGGGCTAGGGGCTCTTGAGCTCTTGGGCTCTTGAGCTCTTGAGCTCTTGGGCTCTTGGGCAGAGGGGAGATTTTCGTCCTCCATCTCCCCCGCTCCCCCTCTCAAGAGCTCAAGAGCTCTTCCTCTCCCCCTCCCCCCCTCTCCCAAATCCTCTGGGTAAATGGGGACACCGTAGCGGGCTGCGACTTTTGCCCAGATGTGGTCTGGAACTTGCAGGAAGAAGGCTCTGGTGGGGGTTTTGGGGGGGTGTTCGTATTTGATGGGTTTGATTTTGCCTTTGGGGTCAAAGGCATTTCGGGGCTGGTGGGGTTTGAAGCAGCCCCAATACATGGGTTGCCAGTTGTTGAGGGGGTCAAGGCCTGAGCACCACCAGCCACCAGCTTCGATGTGGCTGTAGTGCTTTCTGGCCCACCGCCATTGTGCGTCGGGGTGGACTCTGCCGGAGGCGGCGTTGATTTCGTACAGGAGGTATTGGTACGGGGTGTCGCCTGAGAAGGTTTGGACGTTGAGGGCGATGAGGTCGGGGTCTACGCCGCTTTCTAGCCATTCGGACAGGGGGGAGATGAGCGATGTCATTGGACACCCCCGGTGTTGGTGGAAGGTAGGGGTGTGAGGCTTTGTGGGTTAGTAGGTGGAGTTGAGCGGGCTTTTCGTCTGCACAGGGGTGCTTTTCTGATATCAGCGAGGTGGCGGGCAATTCCCGTGCGTTTGGTTTGACGGCAATGCTTCGAGCGCTTCTGACAATTTTCTCGTGTCACGTTTTGCGTTTTGCAGGATTTTGACCAACTCTCAGCCTGTCAGACTCGGTTGATGCGCTTAGTGACACTCCATCAAACTACTCAAACTACTCAGGAGATTTTTAGGCGCTGAAAGCTATACAGGGCAGGGTTTTCAAATTTAAAACTTTTCCGAATACCCCCAAAACTTTTCCGAATACCCCTAAAACTTTTCCGAATACCCCCAAAGTGTTTAGGCGCTGAAACCCATGTTATATAATTGATTCAAGCAAATTTGCCAATTTTTTAGGTGTTTAGCGGTTTAAACACTTTTGGTGTATTCGGAATGCTAAAAAGACCCCCTGAGCAGGGAGTCTTTCCGATGGATGCAAGATGCCTTTTGGTTGGCTAGTTAGTCATTTAAGCCAAGGTGACGAATTATCTGGGTTTTCAGGCTGGGCTTGATGGTATGTCGATAGCAGCCGTTTTCAATCTGAGATAGCTGGGATGCTGAAATCCCCAGCTCTTTTGCCATTGTTCTCAGGCTTTCTCCCAGAGCTTTCCGAGCTTCTCTCACCCACTGACCAAAAGCTATGGGTTCGGTTAGGTTGGCTGCTGGCTGAGCTGACTTCCGCTTGCGGGCGGGTCTTTTTGGCGGTTGCGGTTGCTCTGGTTTTGGTTCTGGTTGTGGTGGGTGTTTGGGTAGCGCTTCTGGCTGGCGTAAAGTCCCGTTAAGTTGTAGCCAGGTTTCAAACCAGTGATTGGGCTTTTTAACTTTGCTGTTTGGATGCGCCCAGTCTGGGACATCGGGCTCGTAGTCAAAGAGGTAGGGGTATTCAAAATTTCCCAGTGTTTTTAGCCCTCGATCGAAGCTGCGCTTTAAATTCGAGGCAGTAACTCCGTTTCTCTTGGCTGTCTCTATGTCGTTCTTATACCCGATTCGCGTCAGCAGTGTCTCTATTTGATACCGACCGCTTTTGTGCTGTTGCAGGGCAAATAGGGCAAAATAAGCCAGTCTGAGGGCCATTTTTTCCTGGTAGGAATCTAGTTTTAGCGCCTCGCTGGTAATGTACCCAAATTCCCGCAAGTATTCGTGACCTGCAAATTTCTCAAACCATTTGCCAGGGCGATAAGTGATTTCAATATCGATTAAGGTGTTTTTTTCTTCTTGATGAAACACCTCGGTAATTTGAAAAATCTCCCAGAGATTGGAGTGTTCAATAGTAAATATTTTATTGCGTATCCGCCAAGCTTTAACGGAAACTTCTAATCGTTTTAGCAGATATCCATGATAGGCTAAGGCTCTTAGTTTTTCTTCTTTAGAAAGGTATCGGGCTGGCTGGCTATTGGCGTCTCGTTCGGCTTTTGGGATGTAGTGTTTCTTTTTGTTATTCTCACCAAAGTCAGCTAAGAGTTTAGATGCTGATACTGTAATTTCCTCTCTCCAGACTTCGGGCTTGCGGAAGGCAATCATTGCTAGTGCATAGTGCAGTTTGAGGGTTTCTTCTCCGAAATTATGGGCGATAATTTCCTTGGCTTGATAGGCAATTTCAGCAAAGTCTGTTAGGTCAAAACGATCGCGGATTTGCAGTTCAACTCGACCTTTGGAAAAATCTTTGCCGCCATTCAAACTGGTTTCGCTTATTTCCCAGAAATCCATACCAGTGACTCCAGCCGTATAGATTGTATCTGTGATTGCACTACTGGGGCATTCTTCGTAGAATTTTCTTTGGCAGAGGCGGGGTTCTGTAGATGACTTATGTGACCGTTGCGATTGCTTTGGCTCCGCGTAGGAGCTGTTGCTAAGGTTATTAGAGTCTATATTAACCTCAAGGTTTTGATTATCGCAGATTTTCTTGCCAGACATGGGGGTGATCTGTCTCCACCTGTTATGGTCGGTCCATCGTGCTTGTCAGGTTGATGGGTTTGCTAATTACAAAGTTTTATCGTCGCATCACGAAGTAAATCGCTCTTCTGTGGGTAAAACCATTTGGGAGCCTGGGTCTAAATATTACAAAATAGCCCAAAACCAGAACTGGTTGTGTCCAATCTGTGGGGAAAATCTACACAATGGAGAAGCTCTAGAAACACACCACATAGTACCTCTTGTAAAAGGTGGAACAGATGAAATCGACAATCTTCAACACCTACATAAAATTTGCCATAAGACGGTACATAGTGGTAAACGTTCTGTGAAGGCAAAGGCCCCGGCCGTATGATGCGACGAGTAGCAAGTACGGTTCTGAGGGGAGGAGATACGGTGACGTATGCTCTCTTGCCCGACAGTCGCAAACACGGTTTCGGATGGGAGGGGTGGAGTAGTAATACTCCCCTCGACCCTAACCGATTTGGTGGCGTATGAGGACTTGATGGTTCGTAATATGGTCAAGAATAGACACTCTTGCAAATCGATCGGTGATGCAGCATGGACTCAGTATTCCCAATCAGTGGTGGGAGGATGTCAATCGAATGTCCGAATAAACCTGCAAGCCGCTTTGACGCAAGCTCCCCATTGACTCTATCAATCCGAGTGTACCTTGACCAAACTAATGCAGAAAAGTCGCTCTGACTGGTTCAAAATTTTTAGCGAAAAATAAGGAGGAAAAAAGAGGAGAAAACAGCACATTTATTACTCATTACACCTCCTATTTCCTACTTTTACCCTCACAATCAGTATAAATGCTTATCAATTTTGTAAAAAATTGTTGCTTTTAACACGATTTTTTGTATTTTAGACCCTTGTAAATCCTCCTCAATCCTCGTAATAAGTACGCTAGTCGCATAGCAAGCCATGTCAAATAGACGTACAAAAGTCGAATTTGAGCACTTTTTACCAATTTATGGTTTTTGCAAGACTGCGATGAGAACAGTTGGAAATTGAAGTTAGCTCACGCACACTCTGGGAAGCCAAGGCTCGAAAGTTTAATGGGCAGTTTGGACTTTGACGCTCGCTGTACACTCGCTCGCGTGAGTCGATATTGAAGCCAGGAGCGAGCCAGTTGGTGTACAGGACAGCCGCCTTTACGATGGAGCGTCGCCGGGTACGACGCATTCGAGTTGGTGCTGTTCGGCATCGGCGGCGGACGCCCTTTGCGTTCGCGCGCCCGCTATCCTGTTTGCAAGCGAAGCAGCCGGCTGATGCCGATGATCACGAGGGAATCGTTCGTCCGATAGCCAGCCTAACGCGATCACCTTCCACTTAGGATTCTGCATTCATGAGGTATATTATTTTTATTTAAATATAGTAAATAAGGTTTTGTACGGACAAAAACATTGCTTGCTACTAACAAAGAACAGCCATAACCAGTCCCAACAGGTTATGGCACGAACAGCACAAAAAAGCAGCAATTTGACCGAAAAAGTCAGGCTCTTGCTGGACATTTTTGGATAAAAACAGGTATGATACAGTCCCTGCAAAAGCCTGCATTCTCACGCTCTTTTGTACAGCAAAAGCCTGACTTTATACGGCACCTGCCAGACTTTAACGCTCCACAACAATTAGCTATTTTTTAGCGTTTTTAACAAAAGCTGAATTGAATTAAAAATCAAGTAGAGCAAGTGTGAGGAAATTGGCAGCGCAGCAGCCGTTATGCCAGCCTTGACAGCCGGGTGAAATGTTGTCGGGCCCGCGCTTTGCAATGGGCTAAACTGTTATTGTCCGATCGAGCTTGAAAGTCGGGTAAAAATTTACCTCCTGACCACGCTCGCGACTTGATTTTTTAGGGAGTAACGGCGATAGCCGGATGCGCCGCAATGTTCGCGAAAGCTGTATGTGCAGCGAAAATTGTTGACAAATATATTGGAACACTTATAATAATTATTGGCAGCGGTATCAGTAATTAATGTCGCAATTAGGAATTTTTTTAGCTAGCGTTTTGCTTGCTTAAACCACAATCAACAAGACTTACGTAAAGGCTCTATCTGTATGCTGCGTACGGAACACCTTACGCCACAGATAGTCTAAAAATTCCTCAGTTGCGTAAGTTCTATCATTTTTTTAAGCTGTAAAAGCTAATCCAGTTCGATGTCTTGGGTGCGCTGTTTATAATGTTCGTTATTGTGTTGAATATCTTGCTGTTCTTGCTCAATTAATTGTATCCAGATCTCATTCCAACTTGACTGTGGATTAACAATTTCTGCATTCGGTAGCAGCTCGCTCGCATTTCGAGCGAGCATATAATCTTCTGCGAGCGCTATAATAACGCTATCAAGTTCTTGTAAGAATTGTATAGGCAGTTGTGAAGCTCGTTCAATTCCTAGGTAAATTGTGGGTGGTGGTGTTGTAGAGTTATCCTGGTTATTTTCCTGTTCAATAAGCAAAATTGAAAGGGCTTCTATTGGGTTACAAGCAATCACAGCTCGCTCAATTTCTCCGGTAGTGGCTACCCAGAAAGCAGCTTCAGATGACAGAGAATGGGTTGTAGTAAAGTTGCCTCTTTCATCGAGAACAAAAGCGAGCCTGGGTTCCCCCTCAAGCGTCCGTGCCGTAAAGACAGCCTTTTCTGAGCCGGCATACAGCCAAGAATGAGAGTGCAATAAATTAAGCAATTCTAAAGGTAAACTGTACTCGACTGCTAGATGCGATCGCACTTTTTGCCACTGAGTTTCATTCCTTTCAGGTAGGATTGACAGTTGTAACTCTAACTCATTTGCTGTTGCAGGAGTTGCAAGTGCGGTTGCTGCTAGCTCAGATTGTGACAACTCTAACTCATTTGCTGTTGCACTCGTTGCAGGTGCGATTGCTACTAACTCGAATAGTGACGACTCTAACTCATTTTTCTCTGCCTCGCTGGGGGCGATAGCTAAGTGTTGTGGCTGCATTAAAGCCTCAATTAGGGCGTTATCTCGCCCTCTGTCATAGCTAACGCCTCGATGCTTCTGCAATCCAGAAAAAGTGTAAGCTTTACCTAATTGAGTGCCACTTAAGGCGACTCCATCTAACTTGTAAGAAATGCCTTTACTGAAGCCGATTCCAGTTTGTGTAACTTGCACCTCTACGCCTTGTTGCTGCAACCGCTCAACGAATTCTGGCATACTTGGGTTGTCTTTGGTAACTTCATCAATTAGGTCTTGCAATTGCACCCTGACGCTCTTGTTTCCCTTGCTTTTTAATTGCCTGTGTTCTCCTGTAGTCTGAGCTCGCTTGTCTGTTTCCCAACTGGGTGTAACAGTTTCCAGGTTGTAGTTCCGTTCGAGTTGGCGAATAGTTTCTTGGCTTTTGTAATAATCCCAACTATCGTCAACAACACCTCCATCGAGGCAAATGCGACTGGCGACGATGTGGATGTGGTCGTGTTCTGTATCGCTGTGCTTGACAACTGCGTATTGGTTGTTGTCAAATTCCATCGCTTTCATGTAGTTGGCTGCGATAGCCAGCCAGCGCTGGTCATTTTCTTCAGAATCTTCTAGTTTTTCGGTGCTATCGACAGATAAAGTGGCGTGAAAAACTGCTACTTTCAGGTTAGGTCTTAGTTGTCGGGCGATGCCAAATTCAGCAGCGAGTTCTTCAGGAGTTTGTCCGCACATAGTACCGCCAATTAGAGCGGCGTGTTTTTTGCCCAGCACGTAGTTTAGACAGCCCCGAAAGCCTGTACCTTTGATTTGTTTGCCAATCATAACCGAAAGACCGTCAGTTGCACAGAATCGATTGCTCAGGCGGTAAAGCCCAGGTTTGTTAATAATTAGCGTACTGTAGATTTGGCGAGGTTTGCAACTATAGCTTTAATTGCCTTCCCGTTTTCTCGAATGAGTTGCTGTACGCTTTCTAAGAGTTTTGTATTGACAACAACGGGTTCTCCCAATGCCACAGCACTATTGCAAGCTTTAGCAATCTGATTGAGGTTGTTTCCTGCAATTCTCAATTGGGCATCAATCTTGCATAAAACTTGATAGGCTTTTAAGTCAAATGCAGCTAGAGGGCGCGGCATGGTTCTCCTCAAAGCTGCACGGCGCATGAAGTCGCTCATGCTCAAATTGACTAGCGAGGCTCTTGCTTTAATTTGATTGTAATCTGAGTCAGACAATCTCAGTTCCAGCCGACTCGAAAGTCTCTGATTTTGCTGCTGTTGAGGAAATTCCTTGAGCTTCATAGCCATGATAATAGTTGAGTTTATCTCATTTTATAAATCTCTAACTACTTTCAAATTCACCCCAAAAGAGCAAACTAGGGGCGTAAAGTGACCCCCGCCATTTAAGGATAACTGGTTGCGAGCGCTACTCAATAACTGACAATCTATCCATTTGCTTTTTAAAGTGTTTGCTCGACAGGCGAGGGTGTTGTCAGCTCCCTTCTCCCTCTCATTTCTTATAGCTGTATAATATTAAGCTTAATTTGTATTACAGTTAGCTACATTTGTCAGTAAAGCTTAAGAAAGTCTTAAATCTGACCAGGCGGCTAGGATTCCGCATTCATGAGGTGCATTGTTTTTATTTAAAAGTAATAAATAAAGCTTTGTACGGACAAAACCATTGCTTGCTACCGAGAGAGAACAGCCAAAACCAGTCCCAACGGGAAAGGGAATGAACAGCACAAAAAAGCAGTAAAGGGACAGGAAAATGCAGGCACGATTCAGGGGTTTGCAGTACAAAAACAGGTAAAGTGCAGTTCCTGCAAATGCCTGTATCCTCACTGATTTTGTACAGCAAATGCCTGACGTATTACTGCAAATTCCTGCGTTGCGAGCGATCGCTACTTACAGTCGATGGCTATCGTGTTGGCAACTGTAAAAGTCAAGGCATAATCCGCCCTTCGAGCGCTCGACCTTCGTCATTAACATTTCCTCGATCGTCCGATGTTTGAAATAAAGGAAAGCTGTTTCTTTTATTCGATAGCAAATTATTCTCAGTCGTGAGAGGCCCAATGACCGAATAATTACGAAGGTCGGATGAAGGATTGTGAATTATTCGCTTCCTCCGGTTTAATTCAATCTTGTGATCGAAGCGCAGTTCCCTCCTACGCACTCGGTTTACAGCAGTCGTGAGGGAAATGCGCGCTTGGTTTACAGCAGTTGTGAGAGAACAGCGGCTTCATTTACAGCAGTCGTGAGGGAAATGCGCGCTTGGTTTACAGCAGTCGTGAGGGAACGGTGGGCTTGATTTACAACAATCGTGAGGGAACGACTGCTTGGTTTACAGCAGCCGCTAGACTCCCAACTATCAATGCTCGTTATAGTTCTCCACCTGATGAGTACAGGCAGTAATCTCTATTCATGGGAGGTGCATTGTTTTTATTTAAAAGTAATAAATAAAGCTTTGTACGGACAAAACCATTGCTTGCTACTAATCAAGAACAGCCAAAACCAGCCTCAAAAGGCAAAGGCACGAACAGCACAAAAAAGCAGCAATTTGACCGACAAATTCAGGCATTTGCAGGATATTTTCAGGTAAATACAGGTAAAGTGCACCCCCTGCAAATACCTGTAATTTTACTGATTTTATACTGCAAACGCCTGACTTTATACGGCACTTGCCTGACTTTAGCGCTCCACAACAATTAGCTATTTTTTAGCCTTTTTAACAACAATTGGATTGACTTAATAGTCAAGTTACGACACCTAAGTTGAATTAAGAATCAAGTTGAGCAAGTGCGAGAAAATTGGCAACACAGTAGCCGTTATACCAGCCTTGACAGTCACGTAAATTGCTGTTGTCGGACTGGCGCTTTGCAATGGGCTAAACTGTTGTTGTCTGATAAAGCTTGACAGTCGGCTAAAGATTTACCGCCTGACTCGGTTTACAGTAGTCGCTCGACTCCTAGCTATCAATGGCGGTTATATAGCGATCGCAAATCATTCATAAATCGATCGAGGGTTCGATCGAGCAGTAGTTTCATGAGAATGTTGGCTCAAAA
>NZ_JAUBQD010000100.1:0-15380 GCF_036701085.1 Microcoleus sp. Pol7_A1 | reverse complement strand
GCTTACTTAAATGGCTTAATTGGTAAGCGAAGAAATGTTTGAGTATAAATACTCATCGCAAAAGTGACACGCTCCCTTTTTTATTTCTGGACGGATGAATCCGGGGGCTTGTATCCTGGATGCTTTCGGTCAGGGATTTTTAACGCGGATTTGGTATAATTCCCAATCTCTGCATTCATTTAAACTTTAGTATCTGCGGGAACTTCCCTCTGTACCAGCATCCAACCTAACAGCGCTAAAATAAGACCGAGAGCGAGAAATCCTAAATCCCAAGCTAACTCGTTGATACCGGGTTTGACGTGGTGGATTCCCAAAATTTGATGGTCAACAATGCCTTCAACAAAGTCAAACAATCCAGCACCAATTAATATTGAACCGAAAAAAGTTTGAGTTGACAAAGGAACATCTTTGCGCTTCACAGCACTCCACAAACAGAAGATTCCCGCCACTGTTACTAACCAATCCGCAGCGTGAAACAATCCATCTCCGAGGGTATTTAATTCTAAACCGGCCACAGTAGCATCGGTTTTAACGCTGCTAAACATATGGTGCCACTGGAGGAGTTGGTGCAGCACAATGCCGTCAAAAAAGCCGGATTGACCGATACCGAGGAGAATTCCTGCGATAATTAGAGGTCGGCGGTTGTTAGCTGCGGTGGTTGGTGCGTTTGTGCGATCGTCCAATGGAAAACCTCCGATGCTTTAAATGCTGAGCCTGGGTCTGTGAAGGGATTTGCCAGTACATTTTTTAGTTTTGCTGGGGAGGAGGGGCGATCGCATCATCCGCGAGAGAGATTTCTGGATCTCTTGATGCTTAATGCCAACTACAAATCTAGTTTATAATTTGATTGACTATTCATCAACAGTCATATTCTCAAACAAAATAGGTTGAATTCGCCTCAAAACTTCCTCAATTATATCTGAGCGACATTCACTAAGAAAACTTGCCTGCCTTGCGCTATAATCTTGCATAACGCAGTTGATCCGTCATAATTACACCTGTTATCGCTTCACCTTCTGGAATGGGGACATAAAACGGATTTTTGCGTTGTGTGTTGCTGATGGGACAAACAAACACAAACCCCATTTTTCGGTTAAATTTAGTTTGACTCACAACCAGTGCAGGCCTAGTCCCCATTTGTTCGTGTCCTGATTGAGGGTCAAAATTGAGGCGAATAAAATGACCTCGTTCGGGGATATAGTTTACCAAACTTCCTCTCCTTCTGGTTTTCCCCAAGAGACTTCTTCGCTAGATTCTATTTCGCCTGCCAATAATTCATCTAGGGTATACTTTGATATTTTATTATTTACAGGCTCTATGACCAGTTTCCCATTTTCTATAATGCAAGTTACGGAATCTTCTGCTTTAAGGTTGAGAAACTTTACTATGTAGTCTGGTATTGGCAAAGCCAAGGAATTACCTAATTTGCTGATGTGTATTTTAGCTGTCATACATTTGCGATGTTAACACTCAGGCTGATTTATTGTAACACAATATGGGGCGGGGCGGGTTTATTGAGATTGCTGTTTATAAACATAGAGGTTGGTGAACCCGCCCTTACATAACCTTTGTCTATGCAAATACTGCTTCTACGGCTTTCGGCAATTCTATGGGCACGAAATATGCGACTGGATACAAATAATCTTCGCCGGATTCATCAATAACTCGGATAAATTGATGTTCCGCAGCGCGATTATTCGGTATTATTTGGTAGATTTTTCGCACTTCCAATGATGCTTGATAGTCTTGATTATTAATGCAAACTACAAATCTGGTTTCTAAGTTAAACTTCATATTCGGATAAAGTAGTGAGTTCATAAACGGTTGCGTCTGTCATCAAAATCGACCCTTCTGCCGTCAACTCCCATCTGTCGCGCCACGAATCTGTTTCGGTATATCGTTTAGCCAAGCCATCAGCAGCCAGTTTTTTTAAGACAACCATCATGCCAGGTTCTCGTGGTACATCTAGACAGGAAAGTTGCTTTTCCAGTTGATACCAATTGCACTTTCCTCGACCTCTAGCTACTAATGCAAGAAGCACTAATTCAAGCTGAGTTAATTGAGTTAAATTTTGCATTATCAAGTCCTCCACGCTGGATGAAATAAAACGCCAAATCCTTGTCCCTAGCTGACGCACCCTACTTCACGAGAATTTATTGATACTTCTGGTGTTTTGCTTTGACTTGCTGCAATCTCTGTCTTTAATCCTAAAGCCTTCAGCAAACCCATAAATCGGTAAATCTCTTCTCCGCCTGATGCTTTCAGCAATTCCTGAAGTTGATCCCAATTTTGTAAATCGTCTTCAGCTATAATAGAGACTTGACTTTGAGCTTTAACTACATCTCTGAGTACCGTCAGTAACAGTTCGGATTCCGGTGCTGTTTCTTCTAGAATTGCTTGAATATAAGCAGCAGTTTCTTCAATATCTTGAAGCGAGTTAATCAGATAATCATGGTAACTGTGCGTTTTAGGCATCGTCTCTACTCCTGAATTCTATCCAGTATTCTTTGGCTTTGCGAATATCTCGATCTTGGGTACTTTTATCTCCACCGCAAAGGAGGAGTATAATAGTTGAGTCTCTTTCTGCGAAATAAACCCGGTAGCCGGGGCCCCAGTCAATTTTCAATTCGGAAACACCCTCTCCTACTGATTTACAGTCTCCTAAATTACCAAGAGCAACCCGCTGAAGTCTACCTTTTATTTTAGCTTTCCCTTCGCGATCGCGCAAAGCATCAAGCCAGTCTTTAAAAGGGATTTTTCCTTCTAAGGTTTCATAGGTTTGAATTTCACGCTTGTGGACTTCCATGACTCTATGTAGTAAAAGCCTAAGTGTCAAATGATATCATTTCTGGTAGCTGCGATTTTGTATGTCATGGCGTGCGATCGAAGCGGTAGGGTGCGTCAGTGTGGTAATTCTCAATTATCACTGAAACTCACAACTGACGCAGCATTTATTCCGTGGTGCGTCAGTTGTGAGACTGTCAGGAAAGTAGCGACAATCCGAGAGTGACAAAGGAGGGATAAGCATTTCGGGCGGGTTGTCATCCCCCCCAGGTTTTTGCCGATTTTTTATCAAAATTAAATAAAATTTAAGATTTTCTTAAAATAAATAAATCTTAATTGCACTATAATTAGCGCATCTAGGAAGATTCAGTAGGTCAGGGGTGCGATCGGGCGATAAAAGCTGGAAAAATTAATTTGACCGCATCTTAGGCAAAAACTATTTCTAACTCAAATTAACTCAATACTTCTTAACTTAATACTTCGGACAGTTTGTGAATGAGAGCCTGAAAGTGTCATTGTACCGTTTGTATCGGAGCTTGACGAAAGCCTGAAACCCTCATTATACCCTTAGCGGTTGAAAACTGTCCGAAGTGTTGGTTTAACAGACTTCATAAAAAAGTAAATCACCTTAAAGGATGAAGTATGAACAGGATATACAAACTTCCAACCGCATTAGATCGCAAAACCATATTGCAAATAGTTCTACTTGCTATTATTTACTTCGGTGTCTCTAAGATATCACTCTCACTGGCTTACCTGCCTGGAGCTGCAACACCAATTTGGATAGGTTCTGGTCTTGGTTTTGCCGCTATCTGGTCATTAGGATATCCGCTCTTGCCCGGTATCTTTTTAGGTCAGTTCATCAGTAATATTTCTACTCAAGAGTTAACACCTACGAGTATCCTGCTCAGTTTTATCTTTGGAATTGCCGACGCATTAAGCCAACTCTTAGCAGTATATCTAATAAACCGATCTATCAGAGACCGTCATTTGCTCGATCGCGCTCAAGATGTTTTCTCCTTTGTACTATTCGCGGCTTTGCTGGCTCCTGCTTTGCACGCTACGATTTGTGTAACAACTATGTGTCTGCTTGGCAAAGCACCTTGGACAATCTATGGAGTAATTTGGTGGACATGGTGGACAGGGGAGGCGATCGGAACACTTGTTTTTGGACCAGTCTTATTAGCATGGAGTCGGGAACTTCAGCCAATTAAATTACTATTTAAACAAAGATTTGTAGAAGCAGCACTGTTACTATTCCTAGTAATTATCATCAGTCAGATTAGTTTTGGCGGTGGATATCCTGTCGTGTATATGTTGATTCCCCTCTTAGTTTGGTCAGCCTTTCGATTCGGACAACAGGGTTCAACATTACTAATCGTCATCGTGTCAGTCATTTCTATGGTGGGAACTGCTAAGGGTTTAGGGCCATTTGTTCGTCCGTCACTCAATGAGTCATTGTTACTATTGCAATCCTTTATGAGTGTTGTTGCTATTACAACTTTGATTTTATCGGCGGTAATTACAGAAAACACAGAAGCAGAAGCCCGACTAAAAAGAGCAAATGAAGAGTTAGAAAGTAGAGTCGAGGAACGCACAGCAGAACTCGCCCATGCTAAAGAAAAAGCCGAAGTTGCCAACAGTGCCAAAAGCGAATTTTTAGCCAACATGAGCCACGAATTACGCTCTCCTCTCAACGCAATTATGGGATTTTCTCAAATTATGACTCGCTCTCAAACCCTCCCTCGCGAACATCAAGAAAGCGTCGGCATTATCTCTCGCAGCGGCGAACACCTACTAACCCTCATTAACAACGTTCTCGACCTCTCTAAAATCGAAGCAGGTAAAACCAGCCTTAATCCTAAAAACTTCGATCTCCATCGCTTACTTGACGACATACACGATATGTTTCAAATGAAAGCTGAAGAGAAAGGTTTACAGTTACTCTTGGAATACGATCGCAATCTGCCTCATTACGTCCGTACCGATGATGTTAAATTGCGTCAAGTTCTCATTAACTTGATTAATAATGCTCTTAAATTTACTCAAGAGGGAGGAGTTTCAGTAAGAGTTAGCGTTTTAGAAACTCCTGTCCATTCCCAACAAACAGCGGCAGCGGCTGATACCAATTCATACACCATACATTTTGAAATTGAAGATTCAGGATCTGGAATTGCCCCTGAAGAAATTGGGAATTTGTTTGAAGCCTTCACCCAAACAGAAACCGGAAAACAAGCTCAGGAAGGTACGGGTTTAGGCTTGCCAATTAGCCGCCAACTTGTGCATCTTATGGGAGGCGATATTACAGTCAAAAGCCAAGTGGGACAATGCACAATCTTCTTATTTAATATTCAAGTTAATGAAGTAGAAGCTAGCGACATTGCTACACACCAACCCTCTCGCAGAGTCATCGCTCTAGAACCCAATCAACCCAAATATCGCATTTTAATAGTTGACGATAAACCTCTCAATCGCCAATTGTTAATTAAACTGCTATCTCCCTTGGGATTTGAGCTTCAGGAAGCCAGTAACGGTCAAGAAGCAGTTGACATTTGGGAGAGGTGGGAGCCAAACTTAATTTGGATGGATATGAGGATGCCGGTGATGGATGGTTACACTGCTACTCAAACTATTAAATCTCAGACAAAAGGTCAAGCAACGGCGATTATTGCTTTGACAGCTAGCGTACTAGAAGAAGAAAAAGCGGTGGTTCTGTCGGCGGGATGTGATGATTTCTTGAGGAAACCTTTCCGAGAGGAAGAAATATTTAATGGGATGAATAAGCATATTGGAGTGAAATATGTTTATGAAGAATTAACACCCAAAAATACGGATAAAATACAAACAAGAGAGGTTCTAACCACAGAAGCACTGGCAGAAATTCCGAGGAATCTATTAGCTCAACTCCAAGAGGCCGTAATGTATTCCGATTCTGAATTAATTGCTGCGGTGGTGAAAAAAATAGCTACTTACAATGAGCCTTTAGCTGAGGCGATCGCAACTTCTCTACACAACTTTGAATATGAAAAGGTTTTGAACTTAATTGCGGCTACTATAGCATAAAAGGAGTAAAACATGAACGACAGTCAAGGTCAAATTTTTATTATTGATGATACGCCCGCAAACTTACATCTGCTTGTCAGTCTTCTTAAGGAAAATGGCTACCTGCCGCGAGCATTTCCGAGCGGCAAGTTAGCTCTAGGAGTTATTGAACAATCATCTCCTAGTTTGATTTTGTTAGATATTCAAATGCCACAGATGGATGGCTACGAAGTTTGTAAACATCTCAAAGCTAACGAATTGACTTGGGATATTCCAGTAATTTTTATCAGTGCTTTGGATGAAATGATGGATAAGCTAAAAGCTTTTACTGTAGGTGGCGTAGACTACATTACAAAACCATTTCAAGCAGAGGAAGTTTTAGCTCGGATTTCTACTCATTTAGAACTCAGTCGCTTACAAAAACTCCTGAAACAGGAAAATTCTCTTCAGGCTCAAAAATTAGCGGAACAAAATTGCCAACTCCAGCAGATGAATGAAGCATTAGAGAAAGCTAATCAAGAGTTGAAAGAACAATACAGTCAACTCCAGCAAGCGCAATTGCAAGTAATTCAAAGTGAAAAGATGTCGGCATTAGGTAATTTAGTTGCTGGAGTTGCCCATGAAATTAATAATCCTGTGGGGTTTATTTATGGCAACCTCGACCAAGCTGGGCAAGCATTACAAGATTTGATCGAACATCTGAAATTATATGGCGATCGCGCGACTGAAACAGATATTAACAATCATGCCGCAGAAATCGAGCTAGACTATCTCCTAGAAGATGTGCCGAAGATGATAGACTCAATGAAAGTGGGGTGCGATCGCATCAAAAGTATCAGCACGAGTTTACGAACATTTTCCAGAGCCGATCGCGATTTTCCAGTGAAGGCGAATCTGCATGAAGGTATTGATAGCACAATTTTAATTCTCAAACATCGCCTCAAAGCTTCGGAATTTAGACCGGAAATTGAAGTTATTACTAATTATGAGGATATCCCAGAAATAAAATGCTTCTTGGGCCAATTAAATCAAGTATTTATGAATATTTTGGCTAATGGGATCGAGGCAATAGAAGAATCAAATCACGGACGTACTTTTGCCGATATTAAAGCCAACCCAAACCGGATTACGATCGAAACTGAACTATCGAGCGATCGCGAGTCAGTTTTAATTCGTTTTAGCGATAATGGCATCGGCATGACAGAAGAGGTAAAACAAAAAATTTTTGATTATTTATTTACTACAAAATCCGTAGGGAAAGGCACGGGTTTAGGAATGGCGATCGCGCGTCAAATCATAGTAGAAAAACATCAAGGGACAATTACAGTTAACTCTACTCCAGGAGAAGGAACGGAGTTTATACTGGAATTGCCGATTCTCAAAAATTAACCAAAATTATAGCAACCGCCAGGGCGGTTTAGGGGCGCTTAGGCTAGGGGAAGAAGGGAATAGAATCAGCGAATTTCAAAAACTCAGAACGTCTTAATTTTGTAAGTTCGGTTTAGTTCCACGGGCCCAACTTCAGTTCGCCTTCCCGGTGATGGCTAGCTTTTAGTTCGATCGCCCTTTTCCGACATAATTCGATCGACAAATTCGCAGCAATCTCATTAAGAATTCTAAATCCCAAAACCTCTTTACCCAAACAGTCCCTTTCTGTGCAAACCTAAAAAACAGCAGACACAATTTTATAAACTCTAATTACAGAACCCTAGCAACCAGTTATGCAAACTCTGCCCAAACCCACTAAAACCCCCACCACCGAACCAGTCTTCGACACCACCATCAAACGCCGCAAAACCCGGCCCGTCAAAGTCGGTAGCGTCACCATCGGCGGCGGCAACCCCGTCGTCGTACAGTCGATGATTAACGAAGACACCCTCGACATCGACGGTTCAGTCGCCGGAATTCGGCGCTTGCACGAGATTGGCTGCGAAATCGTCCGCGTCACCGTGCCCAGCATGGCCCACGCCAAAGCTTTAGCCGAAATCAAGCAAAAACTGCACGCCACCTACCAACCCGTGCCCCTCGTCGCCGATGTCCACCACAACGGCATGAAAATTGCCCTCGAAGTCGCCAAACACGTAGACAAAGTGAGAATCAATCCCGGACTTTACGTGTTCGAGAAGCCAAAAGCCGACAGAAGCGAATACACCGACGCCGAATTCGCGGAAATTGGCGCAAAAATCCGCGAAACCCTGGAACCTCTAGTGATTTCCCTGCGCGACCAAGGCAAAGCTTTGCGAATCGGCGTCAATCACGGTTCCCTCGCCGAACGGATGCTTTTTACCTACGGCGACACGCCCGAAGGCATGGTGGAATCGGCCCTGGAATTTATCAAAATTTGCGAATCCCTCGACTTCCGAAATATCGTACTTTCCCTGAAAGCCTCCCGCGCACCCGTGATGGTTGCTGCTTACCGCTTGATGGTGCACCGGATGGACGAACTCGGCATGGATTACCCGCTGCATTTGGGCGTCACGGAAGCAGGAGACGGCGAATACGGCCGCATCAAATCCACCGCAGGTCTGGCACCTTTGTTAACTGACGGTATCGGCGATACCATCCGCGTCTCGCTGACAGAGGCGCCGGAAAAGGAGATTCCTGTCTGCTACAGCATTCTGCAAGCCTTGGGACTGCGGAAAACGATGGTTGAGTATGTCGCTTGTCCTTCCTGCGGTCGCACTTTGTTTAATTTAGAGGAAGTGTTACACCAAGTGAGACAGGCGACCAAGCATCTCACGGGTTTGGATATAGCAGTAATGGGCTGTATTGTCAATGGTCCGGGAGAAATGGCTGATGCTGATTACGGCTACGTCGGGAAGCAACCGGGTTATATTTCGCTGTACCGGGGCCGGGAAGAAATTAAGAAAGTGCCAGAAGACCGAGGCGTGGCAGAATTGATTGATTTGATTAAATCGGACGATCGCTGGGTTGAGCCTTAATTGCTCTCGATTGCCCCTAGGGATTGTTTTATTGCCCCGGAGATCCCCCCTAGCCCCCCTTAGTAAGGGGGGGAGAAGAGCGATCGAAGTCTTTGTTAAGGGGGGACAAGAGCGCTCAAAGTCCCCCTTCTTAAGGGGGATTTAGGGGGATCTAGGCTTCGATACAAACGAGAGAGACAGAGAGTTTCAGTCTTAAGTTGACACCGCAGAACTCGGCAAAGTTGAATAATATATGTACGCTAACTGCGACCGGGCATTGCCTGTGTTAGATTGAGCGTAATTATTCTGAACTCTTTTTCTCCCGCGCGTCAGACAAATGGTTATAACAAAACGAGGGCTTGTTCTAAGTGCAGCAGCAGTGGTACTCACTGCTGTAACTCTTGCGAACACTGGTTGCAGTTCTAAATCTCTGGCTTCTTTTCGGGGAAGCCCTAAAGAATTGGTTGATGAAGTTTGGCAGATTATTGACAAAAGTTATGTGGATGGCACTTTTAACCAGGTTGACTGGAAAGCGGTGCGGAATGATTATTTGAACCGGACTTATACCAGCGACGACGAAGCTTACAAAGCAATTAGGGAAATGCTGAAAAAGCTGGACGATCCTTATACGCGGTTTATGGACCCTGAAGAGTTCAAGAATATGCAGGTTGAAACTTCTGGAGAACTGACAGGAGTTGGGATTCAGTTGACTCAAGATGAGGAAACCAAAAAGTTGGTGGTGATTTCGCCGATCGAAGATACCCCTGCTTTTACTGCTGGTATTCTGGCAAAAGATATCATTACTAAGATTGACGGCAAGAGCACAGAAGGCATGGATACGAATCAAGCGGTAAGTTTGATTCGCGGTCAGGCGAATACTGAGGTGACGCTGACCATTTTGCGGGAAAAAAAGGAATTAGAATTTAAGCTGAAGCGCGCTAAAATTGAAATTCATCCCGTGCGGAAGTCGGTGCAGAAAACTCCCATCGGAGAAGTCGGCTATATTCGCTTAAATCAGTTCAGTGCCAATGCTCCATCGGAAATGCGATCGGCAATTAAGGATTTGGAACAGAAAAAGGTGACGGGCTATATTTTAGACTTGCGTTCCAATCCCGGCGGGTTGCTGTACGGAAGTATTGAAATTGCTCGGATGTGGCTCAAAGAAGGTACGATCGTCTCAACGGTCGATCGAATCGGTGAGGCCGATAAACAAACGGCAAATAAGGCAGAGCTCACAGACAAACCGTTAGTTGTACTGGTAGACGGCGGTTCAGCAAGTGCTAGCGAGATTCTATCCGGTGCTTTGCAAGACAACAAACGCGCGGTTTTGGTGGGAACAAAGACGTTTGGTAAAGGTTTAGTTCAGTCAGTAAGAGGCGTAGGAAATGGTGCGGGTTTGGCGGTGACAATTGCCAAGTATTTTACTCCTAACGGCACTGATATCAACCACGCCGGGATTGAACCGGATTTTAAGGTAGAACTCACCGACGCTCAAAAACAGGAATTGAGGCGCGATCGCGATAAAATTGCTACGGCGGCCGATCCGCAGTACGCGAAAGCTATGGAAGTTTTGACACAGCAAGTTACTGGTAAAACCGGGAACAATAAGGCTGAGGCGAAACCGAATGCTGCGCCACCTAAGCCGACTGCAACGCAAGCAAAACCGAGTGCAGCACCTTCTAAATCGAAGTAGAAAACCTGTGTAGGGTTTCAGTTAAAAAAAAGCATTCGGGGGAAGGATTACGGCTCAAAGCCAACATTTTCAACTCGAATGCTTCGCTATTTTTTGCAATCCGTCATTGTGAGTCAATCGATTTTAGATTTTAGATTTTAGATTTTAGATTTTAGATTTTAGATTTGAAGCATTGACCCCACGGATGAATCCGGGGGCTTGTATCCTGGATGCTTTTGGTCATTGCGGCTGGCATTTGCCGGCGCGAATTAATCCGATGCGGCGGGCGATGGCATCTTCGGGCGAATCGTAAGGGCCCCACTTTTCAATAATAGTGGGGTTTTGTTGTTCGAGTTGCGCGTTCGGCAAAATTTCGCAATTACCGGCAGGACGTTTGACAATATAAAATTTTGGTGTTTCTGTCATAGCTAAATTCGTCAAATAAAAGCTGGATACTAACTAGGCAATTGGCTCATTATATCAAATAGGGAAACAGCACTGCGGTGCCCAAAGCCTGTCTTAGCATTAAACCCGCAGTCCGACATTGGTTTCAACCCCTGCAGGAGTGCGGATTTAACCGCATGGAATTAATAAGAATTAAAAAAAACTAACACTTTCGGAAGATGCCACAATATTTATTTATGATAAGAATATAGACGTTTGTCTAAACCATTTCACAAGCACAGAAATATTCTAATCAATACCAAAAAAAACCATGCAATTTCTACCGAAAACAATCCCCGAAATTCAACCAGAAATCATACCCGTTAAAGAATCACCGCCAGAACTTGTTACTTTCGATGTCGGCGGGATGAAATGTGCCGGCTGCGCGAAAGCTGTGGAACGCCAACTCATGCAGTATTCAGGCGTAATTTCAGCTTGCGTTAACTTGGCCGTAGAAGTCGCTACGGTTGAGTGTCAACCGGGAACTGTCGATGCAGAAGCTTTAGCGAAAAAGTTGACTGATAATGGATTTCCCTCTCAGTCTCGTTCAGGTGAAAATCAGCAGGAAGCAGAAGCGACAACAATTGAACGGCGACGGCAAGAAATTCGACAGCAAATCAAGCAATTGACGATCGCCCTAATCCTAATTATTCTATCCGGTTTAGGTCACGTACTCGGCACAAAAGCCCCAATTCTCAGCAATATTTGGTTTCACTGGGGACTCGCCACCCTAGCTTTGCTGCTACCGGGCCGCCCGATTATCGTTGACGGGTGCCGCAGTTTGTGGCGAAATGCACCCAACATGAATACTTTGGTAGCTTTAGGCGCTGTTACAGCTTACACCGCTAGCAACGCGGCGCTGCTGTTTCCACGGATGGGATGGGAGTGCTTTTTTGACGAACCGGTGATGCTGCTGGGCTTTATTTTGTTGGGCAAAACTCTGGAACAGCAAGCCAGACGGCGCGCAGCATCAGCTTTGCAAGCTTTAATCGCATTGCAACCGGCGAAAGCCCGCTTAGTTGATTTTAAACTCCCGAGTTTAGATTTGCGATCGGAAGAATTGCCTTTAAACTCGACATCTGCGGTCTACGATCCACAATACATTGAAATTCCTGCCGATCGCGTCCGAGTCGGAGAATGGCTGCAAGTTTTGCCCGGGGAAAAAATTCCGGTAGACGGCGAAGTTTGCGAAGGCAAAACAACCATAGATGAGTCGATGCTGACTGGCGAATCAATGCCGGTTTTGAAGCAACCAGGAGATACAGTTGCGGCGGGAACTATCAATAAATCCGGGGCAGTTGTGATGCGCGCAACTCGCACCGGTAAGGAAACAACTGTAGCTCAAATGGTGGCTTTGGTGCAGGCAGCCCAAACTCGCAAAGCGCCGATTCAAAATTTAGCTGATACTGTCGCGGGATATTTTGTTTATGGCGTAATGGCGATATCGCTTTTAACTTTCCTATTTTGGTATTTTGCCGGCACTCATATTTGGCCTTCTGTGCTTTTAGGACACGGGGCAATGGATATGGGACACGGGGCAATGAATATGGGAAATGAATTGCCTATTATCCATTATCAATCGCCTTTGCTGTTAAGTTTGAAATTGGCGATCGCAGTTTTAGTTATTGCTTGTCCTTGCGCTTTGGGACTGGCTACCCCAACAGCAATTTTAGTCGGTTCTGGCATCGGGGCGGAGCGCGGACTTTTAATTCGCGGTGGCGATGTTTTAGAACGGGTGCATCAATTAGATACGGTGGTTTTTGATAAAACTGGCACTCTGACAACCGGAAATCTCACACTCACAGATTATTTGCCTATTTTCCAGAATTCGGAGTGGGATTTGAACTCAGATATTAATGTTGGAAACAGGCAAGATGCCTGTTCCACAATTGATGGAGTCTCTGGCAACAGGCAAGATGCCTGTTCCACAATTGATGGATTTTCTGGAGACAAAGAAGATGTTAGTTCCATAATTGATGGATTTTCTGGAAACAGGCAAGATGCCTGTTCCACAATTGATGGAGTTTCTGGAGAGAAACAAGATGTTTGTTCCACAATTGATGGAGTTTCTGGCAGTGCGGTTAATTCAAAACTGCTGCAAATTGCGGCGGCGGTGGAAAGGGGCGCTTGTCATCCCATCGCCGCAGCGATTTTGCTGGAAGCTCAACATCAAGGTTTGCCGATGCTAGCTGCTGAGGATTTCTGCACGGAACCGGGATTCGGGGTTTCTGCTTTGGTGGAGGGCCGGCGGGTGTTCGCGGGGAATGCCGAGTGGATGAAGGAGCAGGGGGTCGCTGTGGCGGCGGAATTGTCGGGGTCTTGCAAAGGCAAAACGGCGGTTTACGTGGCTTCTGGGGGCGTTTTGCTGGGGGTAATCGGGCTAAAAGATAGTCTCAGGCCGGATGCTAAGGCGACGGTGGAACGTTTGCGGGGCATGGGATTGCGGGTGATGATGCTGACGGGAGATACAGCGTCAGCGGCGGCGGCGACGGCGCAGCAGCTAGATTTGGCGGCGGCTGATGTTTTGGCCGAGGTGCGGCCGGAGGGCAAGGCTCGGGCGATCGCGACTTTGCAAGCCCAAGGCTGTAAAGTGGCTGTGGTGGGGGATGGTATCAATGACGCCCCGGCTTTGGCTCAAGCTGATGTCGGTATCGGTTTGCACTGCGGCACGGATGTGGCAGTTGAAACTGCTCAAATTGTGCTGATGCGAAATGCTTTGATGGATGTTGTTGAGTCGATCGAGCTGGGGCGCGCTACTTTCAACAAGATTCGCCAAAATTTATTTTGGGCTTTTGGTTACAATACTCTGGGAATTCCGGTTGCAGCCGGTCTTTTGCTGCCTGCAACCGGAATTCTACTCAGTCCTGCGGCGGCCGGTGCATTTATGGCGTTTAGTTCTGTTAGCGTTGTGACAAATTCTTTGTTTTTGCGCCGGGGATTTCGAGCTTAAATTTAGGGATTGCATATAAAAGTCGGAGGCCATCGGTCATTAGCTAGAAACTAATGACTGATGACCTCATCCCAAGAGGGTGACAAACCCCTCACACCAGGAGTCGACAGCCAAGAAGTTTCGACGTTAGTTAGAACCCCCTGATTCATATTTAGAGTCAATCGAAAATCTCACACCTCAAATTGACTGACTGATGGCTACAGTGCCATACTTTCCAAGAGCCGCCAATTATTGTTGTTCATAATTGAACGACTGACTAGCTCGAACATTTGACGGCAGTGGTTGTTGGTTTGCAGTGGCAGTTCCTCGTTTTTAATCACGAAGTTCATGCGAACCTCTGAGTCGCTAGCCGTGTTTTTCTCAATTAGGACTTCTGCGGTGACAAGTTTGGGAATCGAAACTTGACCGGGAAGTTCGCGAGCCATGACGGAATCTCCTGTATTGTAGATAATATCAAGATTGCATGACTCTAAAATTTCAATCAGGGACTGACGGAGACGGTCGATCGGAACGGCAACGATAAAAAAACCAGTATAGCGAGCCATAGACAACTCCAGCCGTGAGGCATTTAGACTTTATTATCATACCGAACCTAGAACCGATTCACAGAACAATATGAATTTATTTTATTCAGGTGGAAAGTTAGGGCAATGAAGGGCAAACTTATCGTGTTTGAAGGGGTTGAAGGTGCGGGTAAAACTACGCAAATGCAGCGGTTGATACAGTTCCTGCAAGCAAGTTGCTGTCTGAGAGTCCGCTTGGTGGCTACTCGCGAACCGGGGGGTACTGAGCTGGGAAGGGGACTGCGACATTTGTTGCTGAAACAAGATGGGGGCGAATCTGTATCCGATCGAGCAGAATTACTGATGTACGCTGCCGATCGCGCTCAGCACGTCGAAACTTTTCTTAAACCAGAGTTATCGAAAGGAACGATTGTTTTATGCGATCGCTTTACTGACTCTACGATTGCTTATCAGGGCTACGGCCGCGGTCTTAACTTAAATTTAATTAAACAGTTGAATGAAATTGCCACCGGCGGCTTGGAAAGCGATCTGACTTTGTGGCTGGATATTAAGGTGGAGGCGGGTCTGGCGAGGGTAAAAGCTCGGGGAGGGTGCGATCGGATCGAGCAAGCTGATTTGAAGTTTCACCAACTTGTCCAGCAAGGTTTTGCGGAGTTAGCCGGGGAAAATGGATCTCGAATTGTCCGGATAAATGCCGATCGCCCTGAATATGAAGTCGCTCAGGAAATTCAAGATATTGTAACTCGCAGGTTAGAAGCTTGGGGATATTCAAATAATACCATTTCTGAAAAATAGCGCTACATAATATCTAGAAACACGGCAATGCCGTGTCCTGCTCCAGGAACTTACAACTTAACATTGTTAACTAAAAACAATTATTGAGCAGTCCATTAAACCACAATAACCTTTTAGTATTATAGTAGCCGCGCCGACGGTTAGGATGTACTTAATTGCTAAAACCATAGATTTTCTTCCTTCTTCCTTCTTCCTTCTTCCTTCTTCCTTCTTCCTTCTTCCTTCTTCCTTCTTCCTTCTTCCTTCTT
>NZ_JAUBQD010000099.1:0-15502 GCF_036701085.1 Microcoleus sp. Pol7_A1 | reverse complement strand
CAATCTTCAAAAATGGTTTGTGGAAATTTTCGCTAAACCCACATAGCTGTTGGATA
Organism: Microcoleus sp. Pol7_A1; assembly: GCF_036701085.1. NCBI lineage: Bacteria > Bacillati > Cyanobacteriota > Cyanophyceae > Oscillatoriales > Microcoleaceae > Microcoleus > Microcoleus sp. Pol7_A1. The sequence goes on along the minus strand of NZ_JAUBQD010000099.1, from coordinate 15,446 downwards.
ATTTTTTTTGTGGAGGTCTCTTAGGCTTGAAGTACCACTGCTATGTCAGGTTAAAAGCATATCCTGACCCAGAGCGTGGAACCGCTAAGGTCATTAAATAGCTCTAAGCGCGTGACACACGGGTTTAAGTGTCCGAAACCGGACGGACAGGAGGCTATTTTTCCAACGGTCTTCTAAATCTTTTTCACTTCGACAAAGACTTAACAGCCCGTTGAAAAAATCCCGCTAGGGTTTACGCGGGGAAAGGGTAATTTTCCACTCACTCCAAAACCTTGTTCTAGGCGGGGATATCAATATTTCCCCGTCTAAGCCCTGTAAACCTCGACGCTTCATCAAAATACTCATAGATCCTAAGATATAGATTGAAATATCTATAAATCAAATTTCTGTAACTGATGTTTCAATACCTGTATTACCTTTCTTGATATTTACAAGATAATTATTTTTATTAGCAGGTATAATTCGCTTAGCGGGTAATATATCATCACCCAATTTATAAACAAAAATATTTAATTCACACTCATGTGGTTCCAAAAAATGAATACCACTTATCTCAAAAACTTTGATTTTATTATTATCCAATGTTATATCTTCAATATTACCATCTCGATAAATTACTTTTACCCGAACAGATTCACCATAAGTGTTGGCAACTTGTACAGTTCTAGAAGTCATGTTTTTATATTTTGTTAATAGAGAGTAGATAAAATATATCATAATACATCAACTATTTATATAAATACCACTTAAACCCGCTGCCGTCAGGTGGTGGCGGGTTTTGCTTTTTAAAAATATGTGAGGTTTGCACTCGCACCTGTGACAAGAGAAAACTAGACCGCCACCGCTCGACCCTCCGATCGCCCCAACAGTGGCAAACGCATTAACACAAATTTCCCAGCCTAAGACTTGAAACGGTTACGGTTACGTTAGGGTACAAAAATTTCTGATTTTTATTTAACTCTCTAACTTTTAGAAATGGGGTGCCATTTTCAGTGAACAGTACATCAAAGGTCTTGGTCACCAAAGCAACCCCAACAATCTAGTTTTCGAGACAGAAGCTAGAAAGTTGAGGCGAGGATAATACTAACTGTAAGACAGGACGTAAGACACTCCGATCAGCAAAGTAAAGTTAACTGTAACTACTATAGCAATCCTAAATGATTCTCTGTGTGTAAGTATATTGACGTATTTTGGGAAAATCAAATTTATGTTCGTTAGTAAAAAACTCAAACAAAAACTTGACAATCTTAAAAGACCTGCATAAATACCAATACTTTCTTAAAAAGTTTTTAGCTTGTAACCAAATATCTTCAACGGGATTCTGTTGGGGAGCATTGGGAGCAAATAAAATACAAGTAATTGACCAATTATCAGGTTCTTTCTCACCATTTAATTCTAATAAAAAGTCTCTAAATTCTCCATATTTATGATAACTAGCTCCATCCCAAATCAAGATAATCTGGCGATTTTTATATTTATTTTGTAAGTATTTTATGAATTTAACTGTTGATTTCCCATCACCAGATGGATGGCTCTGAACATGGAATTCTTTGCTTTGATAATTGAGTGCGCCAAAATAAGTTTGTCTATCTTTTTCATTGGTAATTGGGACTTCAATTCTGATTTTAGATTGACCCCAAACATAACCAGTCAAATCACCATGAAGTAGATGACATTCATCTAAAAACAATACTATCATTTCTCCAGCTTCTATACCAGCCTTGTTTTTAAATAAAATATCGTTAATTTCTTCCGTCTTTTTTTTTACCAGTTCTTTATCAAATTTAGGATTGGTTTTTTGAGTTTTTTTCCAACTAATTTTCGCCCGGTCGAAAAGTTCATAGTAACTCTGTTTAGATTTATATATCACACCAAATTCTCGCTCTAAATAAGTAACCAGTTCATCTAAATTCCAATATTCTTTATTCTTTAACCACTCGATTATTTCAGTATTTTGTAGAGCCGTTAAATACCCTTTTGACCCTTTATGTCCTAGTTTGAGTCCGTCGATGCCTTTGGTTTTAAATTGCTTTTTCCAATAACCAATAAAAAACTTACTTACACCCAAAATCTTGCTAATTTCCTGGTAGATATTACCTGAGATTGCCATCCTTACAGCTATTGCTCGTTTTAGTTCTCTGGCATCGATATCACTTTTAATGAAAGATTCTAAACAATCTATTTCTTTTTCCCTATCTTTTTGTGGCAGTTGTAAGTTATTCATGTTTTTGTTGTTACAATCAAGTATTACATATAATTGTATCACAATCATGATAATGATTTAGGATTGCTATATAGTTAAACCAAGTAAGTCTATAGTGGGTAAGAGTTCGAGGGATTTTAAAAATTTTGTTTTCTAAAATCTACTTTAGACCTACCCATAAGATTGAGCGTCCTGTCGTGTTCTAGCTTACCCAAAACCGCTAATCGTCCTTCTCTTATGCAGGACCAATCCTTAAGATTATGCTTAGGCAAAGAAAGTTGTAACAGGAATAGCGCCCATAGGGGGAAGTAATCCAAAGGTTTGCAGCCTAATCACTAAATCGTTACTGAGCTGAAAACCAGCAGTGCTATCATTAATAACAAGGTAGCTAGAGTTGGTAGCTACAACTAAAGCAGCGCTATTAATTCCTAGAGGTTGGTTTCCCACTAATTCTCCATTAGCGTCGATAAATACTTTATCTGCTATATCTTGTACATACCTGCTAGTGGTATCGTTGGCAGCACGGCTAAAACTATTAGGGGCATTCATCGCAGCTCCGCCTTGGGTCAACAAGTCAATTTTATCAGTGCCGACCGTAAAGTCGGTAATGGTATCTCCGGCTACGGATAGAGAGGAATCTACAAACTTGAAGAGGAAAGTATCAGCACCTCCATTACCCGTTAGGACATTAAAACCGCGCCCCCCAGCCAGCGTATTATTGGCAGAGTTACCTACAATAGTGTTGCCTACATTATTGCCGGTGCCGTTAATCGCGGCAGTGCCAGTGAGATAGAACTCTTCAATATCTGCAGATTCAGGCAAGGTATAGGTCACGGTAGATACCACCCTGTCAATGCCCGCTACAGAATCTTCGATAACGACATCTCCTATGTTATCCACTTCATAGATATCACTAGCCTGTCCACCTATAAGAGTATCAGCTCCAAGACCGCCATTAAGGACGTTACTAAATTGGTTGCCGAGAATGAGGTTAGGTAGAACATTTCCGGTGCCATTAATATTGTATATTTGGCTATCTAAATAGAGGTTTTCAACGTGTGCAGGTAAGGTGTAGCTAATGGTTGAATACACTTCGTCAGTGCCATAACCTGCAAATTCAGTAACAATATCTCCTGGATTATCCACATAGTAAACATCATTACCCGACATACCTTCAAGTGTGTCGGCTCCAATACCGCCATCAAGGATATTATTAGCGCTGTTGCCAGTGATAACATTGGGTAAATTGTTGCCCCAACCCTTAAATGAAAGAGAGGGGTTAGCTGGGTCGGAAATAGATCCAGGAGGGCCGTCGAAATAGAGATTTTCAACGTGTGCAGGTAAGGTGTAATTGGTGACTGCATTCACTTTGTCAATTCCTTCACCTGCAAGTTCAGTAACGACATCTCCTGGATTATCCACAATGTAGAGATCGTTACCCCATTGACCTATAAGTTGGTCGGCTCCCAACTCTCCATTTAAACGATCATCATCCTCTCCACCATAGAGGATGTCCTTTCCATCACCCCCTCCAATCTGGTCAGCGCCAGCCATTCCCCATATGATATTATCATTGGAGTTGCCCTGAATTCTATTGTTTAAATTGTTTCCAGTGCCGTTAATCGCAGCAGTGCCTGTTAGATGGAAGTGTTCAATTTCTGCAGGTAAGGCATAGGTGACGTTAGAGCGCACTGCGTCGGTTCCTTGATTTAAAAGTTCGACAACGACATCTCCGGGATTATCCACAATGTAAGTATCTGAACCCAATTCACCTATAAATCGGTCAGCTCCAGAGCCTCCATCCAAATAATCGCTACCCTCACCGCCATTTATGGTGTCATTTCCATCATCCGCGAGAATACGGTCATTGCCTGCCCATCCATTGATAATTTCTGAATAGACAGTTCCAGCTAAAATATCGTTGTTAGGAGTGCCGTTAATATCAGGCATAGTCTTTTTACTTTTTTTGTTGAAGGATTACAGAATTATAGAGTTAACAGGCTGAGCCGAATTTTTTTTGCGCTTTGTAATAAAACTTTATACTGAGGTTTCAAGGAGGAGTAGGAGCCAAGTTGGATCTCAAACATAAGTTTCGTTTATGTCTAGCTCAAGACAAGATATAAAAACTCATCTTTAACTTAGACTTAATCGCTCCCTCTCGATTTAGGGAAGCAAGCATTTACATTAGATTTGATGTTGCTCATAGATCAGAATATCAGCATAACCTGAGTCAGAGCCTGGAACTGCTAAGGTTGTTAAATGCTGTCAAGCGCGTGACACACGAATTTTGACATCCTCAGCCGGACGGGCAGGCGGCTATTTTTCCGACGGGCTTCTAAATTTTTTCACTTCGACAAAGACTTAACAGCCCGTCGAAAAAATCCCGCTAGGGGTTTAGGCGGGGATAACCCCAATTTTTCTATTCACTCCAAAGCCTTGTTCTAGGCGGGGATACTCAATTTTCTCCATCTAGACCTTATAACCGTTATAGCTGACCACTTTTGCATTTGCTGAGAAAAGTTTCATAATGCTTGCTGAGAGCGTTTTGATTTGGTGCTGTTTTTTTATCCTGGGGCAAAGTCAGTTTCCGAGCAGCCAAATGTTGATAACAGGTGCCGACCAGTTCAGGGGCAATCACCACTTCATTGGTATTTGGTCGGATTGATAGTAGATGCAAATCGAAGAGAGTGTGTATGTCGGCCCTGAGCGGTAAACCATTGCTTAAATGATTGGTTTGAGTACCTTGATATGGGATTATATGTGCCGCTTCGATAGCCAACTCTACATCACAGTCAGTTATTGGACATCGACCAGCGTAAGCAATTAACAACTTATGTCGAAATTCAGGCTGTCCCTGTCGCTGCACAATAGAAGCAGTTATCCGTTGTCTGGCATCTTGAAGAGTTTCAGCGTCAAAATATTCCTCAGATTCAATTTTCTGATGCTCAAAATCTGGAAGAGTTTCAGGGTCAAAATATTCCTGAGATTCAATTTTTTGGTGCTTAGAATCTGGAAGAGTTTCAGCACCAAAATATTCCTCAGATTCAATTTTCTGATGCTTAGTATCTAGCTCAGGTAGGGCTGAATTGCGCGTGTGGAAGTAAAAATCTAGAATTGTTCGCAAATTACCACAACCTTCATCTTCTTGACCCTGCTTCAGAAGTTGCGGGGGAAGTGGCAGCGGATTACCTCGCAAATCTAATTTTTCCAATTTTTTTAGGCTGCGAATTGCCTCCGGGATTTTAGTAATCTGATTGTCACTCAGGTTAAGCTCTCTCAGATTCGACAGTTGACTGAGCGTATCTGGGATAGAGGTAATCTGGTTGTCACTCAGGTTAAGCACTGTCAAATTAGATAGTTGACCGAGCGCATCTGGGATAGAAGTAATCCGATTGTTGCTCAGGTTAAGCACTGTCAAATTAGATAGTTGACCGAGCGCATCTGGGATAGAAGTAATCCTACTTTTTCTAAGCGAAAGCCTTTTCAAATTAGATAGTTGACCGAGCGCATCTGGGATGGAAGTAACGTTATTGCAAGAAGTAAACTCAAGGTCTATCAAATGCGTATACTTGACAATCTCTAGTGGCAATTCTTTCAACCCCCTTTTTCCCAATTTCAATTTCAATCCCTCCAATTTTTTCTCAGCATTCCACTCAATTCGTCGCACTACTTCCTCTCGGCTCATATCGTTTACCTCTCAGTAACATTTATTTCGTTGTGACCAGAATCTAGCTTGTTGGAAAGCGTTATTTCCCAGTTTAAGCTCTGTAACCTTTGCTGCTACATCAGGATATTTCTATATTTTGATCCAGGGCTTAGAAGTGCTAAGACTAGGCGGGAAAACCAAGATTGCGGGTATACACCAAACTCCGACTGGCATCTTGGGGTTAGTTTAAGGCTGACTTTTGCTTTTCTTCCAAAGTTTGACCAGTTGTTTAAAATCCTCATTTTCATCGCCTGTCAGCACTGCTTTAACCGCTTCCTTGACTCCCAATTGATGCACTTGGCAATAGACATCATGGGCTGCTGCGGGGTCATTGTCCGCAATCGCTTGGAGCGCACGCTCAACCAGTTCTAGTTCGTTTTCGTTGAGATGTGAGTCAGCAGCGGATTCTAAAACTAAATAATGCCTGTCAAGGAATTTTGGAATTAGAAAAACCCCAATAGTTGCCGAGTGCAATTAGCCCGGTTCCTCCTCACCCCCCGGAATTCTCCAAGGGTCGATGCCGTTTTCTCTGAGTAAACGCTCAAAGTAGTCGCGCTCGGCTCTGGCTTCATCGTCAACCCAAAACGCTTCCCTAATATCCTGTTCGAGTTCTTGAACTCGTTGGCTCAGGAGCTCGTTTCGTTCTTGAGGAGTGCGGGTAACGCCGAAGGCAGCGTCAAAGCGACGTTCGAGAGTTTCAGTCAGCAAAGACATGACCAGACTTAACGCTGTCTTGTTTCCTCGTGCCGCTTGCCACAGCCAGTAAGCTCCGACAATTTCCAACGGCAAAGCCCGAATTCGACTACCCCCACGCACTTGCCCTGCATCGGGTTCTATCTCAGAAGTCGCGGGCGTATAACCTTCTCCTAGCAAGGTCTTCAGTGCTTTGGATTGCAAAAATTCGCGGGCGTTTCTTTCTGACAAACCAACACATTCAGCCGCTTGTGTCTGGCTCATCCGATAACTGCCATCTGGCAGCATGAACCCATCGACTGTGAGAGAACCTATTTGCACCGAGGCTCGGACGGCTCTAACTGATTCGGTCATATTTTCTCCCGTGTTTGACCTTTACTCGAACACTTGCTGATTGTTGTCGCGGGCTTCCTGCGTTGTGCCAACGCTGTGGTTTTGCTAAGCCTGAGCTTTGTTCGCAAACCGCTGCGGAGTTTTAACCATTCGTTACATGATATTATCGTGTAAATCCAAACGATTCTTTCTCCCTAGTTTACCATAAGATATAAGGTAAGCTAGGGACAATTATGTTGGTAATAAAAAGACGTTCTATCGATAAATTTGTAAAACCTGTGAAAGCACGAGAGTTTTGTAGGCTGTGGTTCAATGCCGACGCCCAGATGGAAGCTACTAGGGGCTATAGAGCGGAATGCGTCCGCTTGTTGAGCCGCATCCTAGCCGTGCAAACAGAGACTATTTCGAGTAAATGGGGAAGCGGCATTGATTTCGAGAAAATGCCCGAACAGTACGAACGAACTCTCGCTTATGCTAATTCTCTCCGTTCTATCCTTGACGCAGCGGGCAACAATCCCGAACTCTCCAACATTATTGCCGAGCGCCTCAAACAATCCCATTAGTAATTCACCGGAAAACAATACCAGATATTATACGGTAAGCTCCTTGACCGACCACAGCGCAGGTTTTAGTGTGGGAATGACGCCCTGGTGCAGTGGTGCAAACACTTTTCCCAGGACTTCTCCCATTCGCTGATAACACCAGCTACCAAGGAGCAACCTTATGTTCGCAGATTACGGGCAGCCATCGCAACCCGCCCGACAGAGCTTTGTAGAAATACCCAATCCCCGCGTCACAACCGCAACGGGGCGCATGGAAGTGACCGACGTTCGCCCTGAAACCGTCACCGGTCGCCTGCTGGATGACCGAGATAATTTGATAGAGGAAGACGGACAGCCAGTTTACATCTGCGTTCGGAAACACGAGATTTTGTGTTCCACCGAACGGGCCGACGTGATGAGTTGGTGGGAACTGAGGGAACAAGCGATTGCGGGACACACGACGCCCCGAAAATATTCCCTCGAATCCTTGATTAATCGCTTGGACGGACTCAACTTGGATGAGCTCTACGCTGTGCGAACCTTCGTCTGTTTGGAAGCCGACCCATTCCAAGCGTACTCCGGCACTGTCAACAGCGACTTATCCCACTTGCAGGCTTGGTTCCCGACAGTGCGAGTTCTCGATCGCGTCGAACAAAACCAACTAGCAAGCGCGCTGTGCTGGCGAATATCAAGCGAATCCAACGCACCGACAGCACCCGCACGGGGCGACGGGAGGAACGATTAATTATTGAGTTGATAGAAGATGGCATCTAAAATTTCTCTTTTAGTCCAGTTAGTGGGTTGGGGTTTTTTATGGGGAAATGATGCCACCTATAACTAATCACGCCAAGAAAGAATATCTGGAACATCCCCCACGCGACTAATCCCCTAAAACCAGTAGGAGGCTCGAATTATGATTACAAACTTTGATATTGGGCTGCCAACGACACCAAGTTTCAGGCCACAAGTGGTTTATTCGCAAAATCTAAATTTTGTGCCTAGTTCAGACGATACTTTACCGTCGGTCATTCCTGGTGCGGTCAGCTTGCCAGCTCAATCTGATGGCTGCGAACGGGTAAGGATAATGATTTTTGGATCGAGTTACGGGGTTACTTACACGATGCGCTGGCTTTACAGGCTACAGTTCGCTCATATCAGCGAGTGGAGTTTGCTTATGCCTGCTCCAACTGAGGGGGAATTTATGAGCATTGTTACTAAGCGAATCCCGTTGAGTCCAACTAACTAATTGGCATAAACTTGGTAACAACTTGGTAATAAATTGGTAACAACTTTGGAGGGATGCTGGCGATAGTTTCATCTGTATCAAAAGCGATCGCCAGTTTCTTCCATGACACCAGCGAGGAATGACTACAGCGGATTCCAGGTTTATGAAGTACAGTAGCAGCAGCTTGTAAACCAGTTTTTAAAGTGCTGTGGATTAACCCGCGTCAAGCGCCGTAGCTAGTAAAACATCAACCATCTTGGTAGTAGTGGGCGAAAACTTCCGTAAAAAAGCTTTGAGTTGTGACCACCATAATTCGATTGGATTAAAGTCAGGAGAATAGGGTGATAAATTCAGAACACTTGCACCAGCGGCTTGAATCAGTGGTTCAATCACGGCCAACTTATGGGCTGGTAGATTATCAATTAACTTCGACTGCACCCTCCCATAAGTTTGGCACTAAGCACTGTTCAACAAAAACTGCAAATACCTGACTATCCATCGACCCGTTGAGCGTCATTAATCCTACTACTTTTTTTAAGCTGATTGCTCCAATAACTGTGACTTTGGCCCCCCGATAAAATGGTTTTAAATCATAGGCTCTACTACCACATTTTGAACGTGCATGGGTTCGTTTTAACCCCAATAGAACGCCCATTTCATCCAAAAAAACGAGGTTGTCAGGGTCGATATTTTTCACTTTTTCCCAATATTCACACCTCAAAAGTTGCACGGCTTGTCGGTGGCAGATTGACTACTCCGTATTGTCTTTTTTTTCGCGTCAGATTTTGTTTGATTAATTCGCGACACATCATACTAGGACTGACAGATTGTTGGTAGCTATCTAGCCAATATTCACAATATTCTAATAAGGTACTATCAGGATATTTTTCTACCATCTGGGTCAATTTAGCTGTGGACGAGTGCAACACACTTTTAAGGCTTCCACCCTGTTTTTTTGGTTGAACGTGACCAGTCGTTTGTTTTTGTTTTAAGATTTTTTGAACAAACGCTTTACTCACATCAAAACGTTGGGCTACTTTCCTAATTGATGTATCACCTTGTTCATAGGCTTTAATTATTTTTTTACGAAACTCGATCGAATAAGCTTTCATTTTTTTGGGCTTGTGTACTGAATGTAGTGTACCACATCTACATGGAATTTGCTGTAGCATTTCCAATTCGTAGGTGGGGAAATTGCAGTTTGCCTTCCTAACTCAACCCATCAAGTTTTGATCGAGCGCTCGATTACTTCCTTAATATCTCAAAATCCTTCTTTTGTTGGAGTGGATTCGGAAAGTGCAAGCTTCCTTAAAGCCCATTCGCTTGTATATATTTACACCATCCGGCGCTGCCTGAAGGGTGGCAAAATGCGCTCCGAGTTTCTTGGCGTAACTGAGCGTGTAATGCGTGATTGCCGAGCCGTAACCGCAATTTCTAAACTCTTGAAGCGTACTGATATCAAACAGGCTTGCTGTCTGACGGAGCAAAAAGATTGAACTCGTACAAACAGGCTTATTATCGACATACCCCAGAAACAATCTCAAAGGACGGTTCTCCAAATTATCCAACTCGCCCACCCGCCGATAAAATGGCATAACGAAGTCATCTGGCGGCTCAAAAAGTGAAGCGATAATCTTTCCAAACTCATTGATTTCTTCAGAAGAGGTTGCCATTCGGAACTTGAGATTAAGAGGATACTGAATCTCTTGCGGTAAACCATCAAGATTTGCAACCATACCCAGATCCGCTTCATCTTCGATAAATCCATGCTCTTCTAAGGTTGAAGAGACATAAACATCCCGAAATTCTTCACAAGTCCACCAAGCGGATGGTAAACAAGCTGAATTAAACTCTTCGCACACCTTGGCAATAGTACGCTTTCCATCTTCGCTATCGAATTTTTTACTAATAACGACATTAAAAGTATCTGTCTTGTAGCCAGAATTAATGAAAACGTAACTTTCTGTTTGTTCGACTTTCATCTCTGGAACGAATTGGAGGGGAAAATAAATATTTTTGCCAATGAGTCCTGCAAAAAGTAACTGGATTTCGTCGTATCTTCTAAATTCTTCCTCTATCATCTGCATCATCTCCTTTGTGTCAATATTATATGCGGAACTGGGCCAGAGGTGTGAAAATGCGGCTAGCCTCCACCCTGCGAATGGGAGTGCGTTGAGGAGTTTGGCTCAATCCCCAACCTCACCAGTTGCAGCTCGAATGGGGGATGGCAAGGATGTCAGCGTAGTCGGTGTCCAGCAAATTGATTTGTTCGCTCGGCCAGTCAGTCATTCTCTGCATCCCATATTTCTTAGTGCCTATCTCACCATCATTCACGCTTGTCTCACTCTTGAGCGCTCGCCAAGCGAGAACACACAAAATACACAGCAGCAGAAACTCGCTTGGCGAGCGCACACAGTCCCGGCGACCCCTGGGTTTTTTAACTTGCTATCCTCAAGTTGGCTTACTGGTAGAGGTAGACCTTTTCGATTTATTCGGAATCATTCAATGGCTACGGCTACCAATGTCTATTTGATGCTGTATCCTAAACCCGCTCTTGCCAAAGTGCTTTTAGAGAAGCCAGAATTGCTCAAAGAGGTGTGGCAGGGGTTCGATCGCATTTTTGAGACGCTGATGGATGAGGGTCGCGTGTATGGGTGGTGGATTGCATAAGCTGGAACCGAGGGAAGTGGGTAATGCGATGGCGGAGAAAATTCTTGAGATTTTACCTGAATTGATTGCTGACTCACCTCGTAGTCTAACGGCTAAAGTGAGCAAAGACTCTCTACCGTCCGCTCCACTGTGTTGTTAGCTTGCGCTGCGTCACGCTGGATAGACGTTGATCGTCACCAACCCACCTTCCGTAAACTGAATCACCAGTTCTTGTTCGTTGAGCAGAGCAGTACCAATTAAAGGTCGTCGCCCAGTAGTAAAGACACGAACATCTCGTTCGACTCCATCCCAAAGGATTGTTGCTGGATGAACGGGAAGAAAAACTGAACTGTTATCGGCCAAGTTTGCAGGCAGATTATATAAGAATGGAAGCCTCAGCAAGTTTACTGCTTCTGGTGGTAGGCAAAGGTGATCCGTAAAACCTGTATCTATAACAAACTCGATCGGGAAAGTTGCGCCATTCACCAAGAGAAATGTCAACGAGACGATCGTATGTCTGTCAGTCACAATACCGGAAATCACTGCTTACCCGCTCCATCACACCACCGAAAGAAGCCGCCACATTATAGCTGATGCGGATTCCAAAGAGCCTTGCATACGGATGCTTTGCATGGAGGTTTCGCGCTGCTTGTAGCCCGGTTTCATCAAATTCATAGTCACCTGTCTCAATATTGATGATGACCATTTTGCCAATATTTTCCTCTGTCTCAACCTTTTGACGAATTCCGTTCTCGTAGATTTGGTAGGCGCGTTTCGCAACTTCTTCACTGCTTAACAGGATTGCTTGCATAGGTTGACTCCCGATCGCTATTCGGCTTCTGTAAACTCCTCTATGATATCTCACAGGTTGGTAGGATGAGAGAATGCCCATCCTACTACTGGCTACAATTAGGAATTAGAGCGTAAAAATCGTAGGGATGCTTGTTGCAAGTTGATGACGATCGATTGCCCAGACGATGGGACAAAAGCTCTAAGATCTTGACAAGTGACCCAACGCCCTACACCCATTGGCGTGAGAGCATAGGCTGTAGCGACTTGCTCCTGAACCAATGCAGGAAGAGCATTCAGCCGTTTACGAAACGACTTAGTGGCACTTGATTTCATTTTTGTGTTGGGAAAACTTCATCAAGTAAAACGATTTCACCTTCTCCAATTTCCTGACGCACTATTGTAGCCATCTGATCCCATTGATCATCTCTTGTGGCAGTAAAACGAGTTTCCCATTTTTGCTCATCTTGCAATTCTGCCAAGAATCGAGCCACAATCGCATCACAGTTTCTTAATTTTAACCTATATACCGATATCAAGATTGCTGCTGGCGTGGGGGTACAAATTTCCAGTCGCTAATTATATCTTCGCATTCCTTGTAAGTGTCAATTAGCTCTTGCTCAGACGACAGCCCTCCCAGAAATTTCATCAAACCAACATTGATATGCCTGGTAGCGTGGCGAAAATTGTTTGCTTTTTCGCCAAAATTGATTGAGTTTACAACTCCAAATGATAACGCGCTAACAAAAGCAAAGATGCGTGTATAAAAGTCTCCTAGCTCGTGTGTAAATGTCGCAACGATTAGTGATGATCCAATTGCTAAAATACCCAAGGAAATATGAGCAAATTGTAAGCAATTAGCACCAAAATTCCAGGTACGCTGATACCTCTGCATTCTTGAAAGTAGATCTTTGTTATTAGTCATATATTTTTAGTGACGAATAAATGAAGCCCTCACATAACAGCCATCTTAACTGAAGCGATCGCGGCATGACAACACCGATAACCTTTCTTTGTCAATGCGCTTCAACCGGGTTGTCATGCGGCGATCGCCACACAGTTCAGGCTAATTTTGTAAAGACATTCAGTTGCTGCTGAAGTTGTTGGACTTCCTCAATCGATAAGCCTGTGGAAGGGGCAATAATGTTGATCGCCACTCCTCTACGCAAGAGATTGATAACGACCGCCCGTGTCTTTTTTTTCTCAGCATCTCTGGAACTAGAACGATAAACGGTGGATTCCTGCATGATGTCCCTCCGTAACGGTTCGCTTGATCGGCTGCAAGTAACCCTCGCAATGTACCAAGATCTTTCAACAGTCCGCTCCAAGCGAATTGTTAGACCGCATTTTGCAAGAACATTCAGAGCTACGCTAGAACTAGATCGCTGTAGCGGTTGCAAAGATGCGATCTGCAAGCTCCGGAGCATTAATGTTCTTAAGGGATATAATGCTATCAGCTTTTGCACCTTCCACTAAAATTTTATTGTCCTCTATACCTGTTTTTGACAGAATTTGAGTAGCTATCTTCTGGCAAAGCAGAGACAGTGATAGTTTATCCGCTACAAATGTAAACACACCCATATCACTCAATACGGTTTACTTAAGGCTTGGGAGGCTTTAAGATTTTAAAAATAGGAGGATTAGTTTTTATTCCAGTACCTCTGTGTTTGACTTTTTTGGATTTAAACTTTGAAACAGGTTTTTTGACAACTCTTGGGTTGTTTCTCGCTCACTCTTGGCGGCAAAGTTGCATCAAGTATCTCCAAATTCAGCCAAGTTAAAAAAAAGGGATTTCCTGTGATTCTAATCGCTGAAATCTTGGAACAGCACGACGAATAACTCGTAATATACCCGTGAAAGAAATACTTAATGGGGAAAATTCTGCACTATGCGCTGTTTGACAAATTAATGACCGCACAGCCCAATGTCCTAATAATAGGCCATAAATTTCTTGTACTACTTCTCTTGGTCTTTGAGAGCGAACATGAGTTTTTCTTTCCCCGAGATGTACTTTGAATTCATCAATTGTATTTTCCACTTCCCAACGTTGATGATATTCGGCAGCTAATAACTTTGCCGGAAATTTTTGAGAATCCAATAAACTTGTAATTAAACGATACTTAATTTCTGCTGTTGGGTCGTTTAAGTTTTCAATCCTGTACTCAATTACTCTAATTTGGATTGGTTTAAATCCTTGTTTTCTGAATTTGCCTGGGGGATTAATAAAACTTAAGTAAGAACCATCTTCTAGTTGTGTTTCGTTGAGGAATTTAACATTTGACGGAATTCGTCCTAAATAGTTAGAACCCTTGCTGAGCGTGGCTGACACCATCGCATATGAATGCAAGCCTCTATCCCACATTAACAACATTTCTTTAGTAACTGAGCGTAATAACCTTAATGCTCTGACTCTTTCTCCCATCTTGTATGGGCATATTAAAGCATCAAATATTAAGTGTGTTCCTGCTTCTACTAAAATAACTAATCTAGCTTTGGGAAAAGCAGCTCTTGTACCTGGACGGCTACCTGGACGGCCAAAAACTCTGGCATTTTCGTCACTGTCTGGGATATTTAAGCAGGTTCCATCTATTGCTACAACTCTCAATCCATTCAGAAAAGCTCCCACTGTTTCAGTTGTAGCCATTGGTCGTACCAACTGATGAAATAACTGGCTCATTACAGAAGGTCCTAATCTTTTTCGGGCTTTAGTAATAGCTGCCTTGCAGGGAGTTTTCCAGAATTTGCCAGTTTTCAACCAGACTTTATTAAGTCCATCAATCAGATTTTTTAGTACGTCCCGCATCGAGTCTTTTGACCATAAGCTCATTGCTATGATTAGACACACTACCAGTTGTGATGGTAGCCCACGATGCCGTTTTTCTTGGGCTTTTGCTTTGAGAATAGCTGCTTCTATTTCTGTTGATGGAATTGCTACCTCTATTGCTTTGAATACATCGCTACTTTTGAGCTTGGGAGATTCTAATAATAATTTTTTGTACGGCACTATACTTGATTTACTTTTTGTATATCATATATAGTTTATCACTTGTTCGACCTTAAGTAAACCGTATTGCCATATCACTACGCCTTCCAAGTTTTGCTGCTCGCTCTTTCTCTTCTGTAGTTCTTGGGAAAATAATTAGTTTCCCAAGCTCTTTTTGATCGGATATTTCATCAAGTACAGAAGCAGGGTAAGAGCATCTCAATCATGCTTGACAAAAGCACTTGACAATACTTCGGACAGTTTTTAAAGAGAGATGCGATGCCTTCGGCAAGCAACGCTTACGCAATACCGCAGAGAAGTGA
>NZ_JAUBQD010000163.1:0-1417 GCF_036701085.1 Microcoleus sp. Pol7_A1 | reverse complement strand
TAAATCACCCTAACCTTCCTTCAGTCTTGTCTTATGGTACTTTAGCTGCTTAAAAACTGTCCGGAGTATTGAAATATATAACATTGAAAGATGATTCGCGGGGTGCTGTTTTTGACTTGGCAATTGCTTCAGTCACAGCCGATTCGCTGATGTAAAACTCACCTGACATGGCATCAATTAACTTCTGTGTTGTTCGCGATTCCAGGTCAATCACTAAGTCCAAGTCTTGCGTAGATCTGTTTTCTCCCAACAGCGAACTTGCCACCGAACATCCCACCAAATAGGGAATATTCAGCGGTAGCAACATCCTGGCTATTTTTTGTGCTAATTCGATCGGATCTGCAATCACGAGTTCACCCCAATCTTTACTGTATGATAAAACTTTTATCCACTCAGCACCCAAGCACCTTTTAATAAATTCTTGCCGAACTTTTGCCTCAGTAGCATTGGGATACTGGTTCTTTATTCCAGATATTGCCAGCCTTCGCACCGCTTGATTGAAAGCGCAAGTCCGTTGTATTTTTTGTTGGGGGCTTAAGTGTCGCAATAGCTGAAACATCAGCACGTCAGCTTCAATGCTGGTATCGATAGATTGTGGCTTGTATCCTGACTTGACTGTGACTGTTGGCATTGGCGGCATGATGCGATCGAGTGAAACTGCATAGATTTCAAAATTATATTACAGAATCCAAGTTTTTCAGACCGCTTTATAAAAATGATATTTTTCCTTAATTATAATGAAATTATAACAATGAAAAGACTTGCTATAATGATGTCCAAAGCAAAGGCGATAGTTACCAGATCTACTAACCATAGAACAAGGTTTAGGCGTTGAATGTTTAATTATCCAAAGACAAATTATGACTAAGAGTTTTTTACACAACTGTTCTGGAGAAAGATGAAGATATGGACTTAAATCAAACGTCTGGCAATCACCGATGGCGAGGGCGACTCATAAAAGCTGGAGGGGGTATTATACTAATCTTCGGCACAGGTTTAAGCGTTTTTACCGGGAAAGCTGGGGGGTGACAACCTGCCTCAAACCCAGAGATCGTCAAGATTTAACCCACTTGCGCTAAAAAAAGATAGGCAGCCGAATTCTTACAAGCTAGCCTATCTCAAAAATTAATGTTACCAACATTCTATAGCGATCGCAAATGGTTTGTAAACCATCAATTATGTATAATGAGGTAGGTGAATCTAAGTAGGAGTCGAAATGTCACCCAATAAATCGTCAGAAAAATTCGGAGAGCATGAAGTCCAAGCTTTATTAGAACTAGAAAGTTTTATTGCCAGTAATCCCGACCAAAAAGAACTAAAAAGAGCCGTAGCTGTCCGCATGCTATAGCAATCCTAAATGATTTTCTCTATCTAGCTCAATCCTAAATGATTTTTTCTGTGTAAGTATATTGACGTA
>NZ_JAUBQD010000098.1:0-15963 GCF_036701085.1 Microcoleus sp. Pol7_A1 | reverse complement strand
TTATAGCGTTTTTCATAGCTATGAGGTACACTTAGTAAAGTAAAACTATTTAGAGGAAAATCATCAATGCAACCCTATTCAATAGATTTGAGAAAAAAAATTATAGACGTGAGAGAACAATAAAATCTTTCAATAAGAAAACTAGCAGAACGTTTTAAGGTAGCCAAGAGCTTTGTTCAAAAATTACTAAAAAGAGCCTGCGTAGACAGGAGATATCAGTCCTAGGGTTCAAGGAGGAAGTCCACCCACAACATTAACAGGGCGAACAATTAGTGACTTTAGTGGAAATAATAGAAGAGAATAATCATGCGACTTTAAAAGAGTTAACTGAATTGCTTGAGTCGAAAACCGAAATAAAAGTAAGTATATCGACAATGGGAGGAATTAGCAATCAACTCAATTATACTTTCAAAAAAAACACTCACGAGCGGCAGAGAAAACAAGCGAACGAGTTCAAAAAGCCCGAGTGGATTTTTGGGAAAAAATCAGGGACATTAGGGCAGAAGACCTGATTTTCATAGATGAATCCGGAGTTAATCTAGCAATGGTACGACTATAGGTCAGAGCCTTAAAAGGTAAAAGAGCGAGAGGATAAAAACCACTAAAAAGGGGAACCAATATTTCTTTGATATCTGCTTTGTCGACTACAGAAGTGGTAGCCTCAACAAATATTTATGGTGCAGTAAATGTCATAACATTTGAAGCATTTATCCTGAGAGAATTAGTCCCTAAACTGTGGTCAGGTGCTTGTGTAGTTATGGATAATGCTAAAATTCATTGCGGAGAAATGGTGAAAGAATTTATCGAAGAGGGAGCAGCCAAGTTAATTTATTGATCTCCTTACTCTCGCGACTTTTACCCGATTGAAAATTTTTGGTTAAAAGTGAAATCTCTGTTAAGAAAACTTAAAGGCAGAAATTATTTAGACTTAATTGATGCAATTACAGATGCTATGCTACAAGTTACTAACTGGGGGGGTGACAAAGAGGTCTACGAGATAGACTGTATAAGGGTTGCAGCCCGCATACCCTGTTGATAAAAGCGGCGTTTAGAAGGAGTTAACTTCATTAACTGTTCCACCTCCAAAGAATATTGTTCTAGATAATTAACCCACTTTTCTCCATCTAATCCAACACCAAATGTACTGCGTCTGCGGTATCTTTTCTTGGGTTCTGTGCGACGAGATACATATTCTTGTACCTGCTTTTTCTTCAGTTCATTACCTTGAAATATTGCTGAACAGTACGCCAGTGTCATGAGCAGAATTATGTTAATAAGTCGGTTCCCTTTGAGGCTTGTTCCTTCAAGATCGTAGCCTCCTGTTTTACAGTCTCGGAACATTTCTTCAATTCCCATCCGCTGCTTATAAGCATTGAGCGCTGCTCGCAATGAGCCTAAGTCCGTGAGAATAAACCAGGCTTCTTTAACTTGATATTTCCCATAGTTCCTTTTCCACTTACAAGCAAGCTCAAACCCGGTCGCAGGTAGAGTTTTCCTCACTTTTTTCCCTTGAACATACTCATAAGTTCCGGGTACTATTCCTAATTCATCCAACCGTTGCCAAACTAAATGTTCTGTTTCGATACAAAGATTCTTTTTCAGTCTTAAGCAAAAAGACACACCCTTTTCCTTAAGCCAGTTTCCCAAATCAACAGAACAAAATTCACGGTCTCCTAAAACGATGACTTTATATTCTGAAAATAATGGTAAAACTTGCTCTAAATTGGTAGTTTGTGACTCGAAGTTACTATTTCCTAATTTTGCGGGCAGCGACCAGTATAATGGAATTGCTCTTCGCTCCCAAATCAGGCTAACCATAAAGAGATTAATGCACCCCCATTGACTGCGGTCGATTGCAATTGATAAACGAGTACCAATGCGGCAATAAGTGGTCAACCAATAAGTAATTAAGGGGAACCAAATTAATGAGATAGTTAAGTTTGGTAAATCCAGAAATCTTTGTAGTTTTCTACGCCGACTTTCCGTTGTAATTGGGTAAGGAAATACCCGTGCCAGTCGTTCTAATCTCACTTGTTTTTCTGATTGCATCACAGATAGCAAAGTTGTCATTACAAGAAACTGAGCTGATGTCAGTTGTTTTTTTAAATGAGTCTGGTAAAATGTTGGTATCATTATTTTTTGGATAGGCAAGCGTGTAACAATTATGCTGCCTATCTTTTTTTAGCACACATTGGCTCAATCCTCACCACCTCTGGGTTTCAGGCTGGTTGTCACCCCCCCAGAGTTACTAAAAAAGATCTTCATAACTGGTTTGCTCATTGTTGCTACTGTACCTCATGACTATAGAAAACGCTATAAATTCCGTACAAACTCGCATTTCGCTTTCTACCTTTAAAGTGCCACCGTGTTGTTCGGCAATAATATCGCGAGTGAGAGATAAGCCAAAACCGACTGCTTTTGCTGTTGGTTCAGTTGTAAAGAAAGGATGGCAGATTTTGGCTTTAATTTCTAGAGAAACTGTGACGGCATTCTCGCGGAGACAAAGTTCAACTGCTTTTGCTATTTTTTGCGTTTTTACCAATTTTTTGATAGTAAATTTTCTGTTTATAGATCGGTTCTTTGCTGCCCGTTTTTCTGCTTTTGAAATACAGCCAAACAAGCACGATCGATGATATTTATAAAAGCGCTGTTTAAATCCTATAAGCCAATTTCCGACAGAGCGATCGCACTGTCATACTCAGTATAAATTATTATATTTAAGCGGCGATCGGCTGCTGCGATCGCCGCACTGCTACAAGCTTAAGAAGCAGTTTTCAGCATCGCCCTGGCTTCCTCAATATTTTGGGCAACCAATTTGCCCGACTCGATAAAAGCCGATCTTTCGGTATCGCTGAGTTCAAGTTCCACTACTTGTTCGACTCCCTGATATCCCAAGCGGCAGGGAAGTCCCAAAAATATATCTTGCACGCCGTATTCGCCGTGTAAATAAACTGAGCAAGGCAAGAGTCGCGACTGATTAAATAAAATAGATTCTACCATCAAACAGGCAGAAGATGCGGGTGCAAAATAAGCACTACTAATCTTCATCAATCCGACAATTTCTTCGCCGCCGTGGCGAGTCCGCTGTACGAGTCGATCGATCGCCCCAGTATCCATAAGTTGATTGATGGGAATACCGTTGACAGTGGAATAGCGGGGCAAAGGAACCATTAAATCGCCGTGAGAACCGATGACAATGGCATTGATTTCAGCATTTGAAACGCCCAATTCCATGGCAATAAAAGTTTGAAAGCGGGCGGAGTCGAGAACTCCCCCCATACCCATGACTCGGTGTTTTGGCAACTCCGCAGCTTCCCAAGCTAAATAAGTCATGATATCTAGGGGATTGGTGATGACGATTAAGATTGCCTCGGGAGAATGCTCGATCGCCTGTTTTGAGGCTTCGGTGACAATTCGAGCATTGATTTTAATTAAATCTTCCCGATTGATACCGGGTTTGCGCGGCACTCCGGCGGCAATTACTATGATATTTGAGTTTGCCGTATCTGTATAATCATTTGTACCGACAATTTGGCGATCGTGGCGTTCCACTCCCCTTGCTTCCATCAAATCCAAAGCAACGCCCTGCGGCCAACCCTCCACAATATCTAGCAATACTACATCTGCCAGATTTTTCTCAGCAATTCGCTGGGCTAACGTACTGCCGACTTTGCCTGCACCAATAATTGATACGCGGTTTGATGGAGAATTCATTGGATTTTAGATTTTAGATTTTAGATTTTAGCAATCAGCTTAATTGGGGAAAGGTGCGCGGTGTGCACCCTTCGCTACATTAAGAACAGTGATGTTTCGTTTTGGTGAGTTACTTAAAATCTTCGAGTTGGTCTACCCGCAGCCAAATATTCGGGGTGGGAACTTTGCCAAATTTGACGAAGGCATAGTCGCCGCGAACATCCATCACTTCGCCCTTTGTTTCAAATATATACGAGGAAAAGCGCTGGTCGCTGGCTTTGGCTTCTAGACTGTTTTCCAATTTTTCGCGTACAGCGCGAACTATACTGCCTTTCTTGATTGCCATAACTTGCTTTGTTTAGTTTAAAAAACTATACAAATTTTAATCTAGATTTGCCTGGAAAGGACTTCTTCTTTCTTCTGACATCTGACACCATTCTCGCTTAACAGCCCTTTCGGGTCTGTTCCACAATAGTTCAATATTCTTCTGGGCTGGGTGTCCCGCCCGCCCCTGAGAGCCTTATTGACAATGGTACAAGATATCAGTTCTTCCTTCTTCCTTCTTTCCTCTTCCGCCTTCTTCCCTCTTCCTTCTTCCTTCTGCCTGACATCCGTTACATCCGTTACAAAATCCGTTGCCGAACTTCCTTCTTCCTTCTGCTTATTGCTGACACGCGGGGCAAAAATGAGTCGATCGCCCTGCTAATTTTATACGTTCGATGGTTGTGGAGCAAGTGCGGCAGGGTTGGCCGGCGCGATTGTACACCCAAGCGACGCCGCCGTAGTTGCCGTTGACACCTTGGACGTTGAGAAAATTGCTAAAAGTGGTGCCACCGGATGCGATCGCCTTCTGTAAAACTTGAATAATAGCTGTATGGATGCGCCCAATTTGCTCTGCGGTCAAATCCGCGCACAGAGTTGTGGGCATCACTCCCGACAAAAACAAAGTTTCGTCTGCGTAAATATTGCCCAAACCAGCTATCAGTGACTGGTCTAGCAAAGCTGTTTTTATGGGTCGCGCCCGCCTGTGCAGCTTGCGGGCCAAATATTCTGTTGTAAACTCGTCGGAAAACGGTTCGGGCCCTAAAAGTTTCAGACCGATGACAGTGCTGGAAACCTCTGTTTCTGCAGGCACGTACCACATTTGCCCGAAGGTGCGCTGGTCTACAAAGCGCAGTTCTTGGTTTTCTTCAAAAAACAGTCGCACTCGCGCGTGTTTTTGCAGGGGTTCGGATTGGTTCACCCACAGCAGTTGTCCTGTCATTCGCAAGTGAACGCCCAACCAGCCGGCTTTTGAAGGAAGGAGCAAGGAAGAAGGAAGAGGGGAAGAGCTTGGAGTTTGATCCCTAAATTCTCCCCCTTTCCCTTTCTCTCTTTCTCCTTCTGGGAATTGAGATAGTTCTGCCAGTAAATATTTGCCGCGTCTGTACCAGCGGGCGATTGACTTTCCTTTGACTTTTGTCAAAAAATCGGTCGCAGAGATGGAGCGGGCGATCGTGCTGTTTAACAACACGTCTCCGCCCAACATTTCTCGATCGAGGGTTGCTTGATTCAAACCCCGGCAAATAGTTTCAACTTCTGGCAGTTCTGGCACAATTAGCGCTGTTCTGTTCCTTGACCCTGAGGCGAACCTTCGACCGTGCCGGTGGTTTCGGTGCCCGGTTTGCTGTCCGTAGAAGTTTTCGGCTGCTGCGAGGGTGTACCCTGGCCGGTTTTCCGGGTTCTCTCGTCGAGCGTGGTTTGTTTGCCGCCGGAAGCTACTGGAGTCGCTGCTTTCGTTTTTGCTGTGGGTGCTGCCACTTCCACTAATTCGCTTTGGGCGTAGTTGTTGGTGTTGACGCCTGCATAATTTACGGTGTTAAAGCGAACGATAACTGGGTATTTAATGCCGCTTTGGTCTACCGTAGCAACGGTGCCCACTTCTTGATACCAGTAGGATTCTTTGCGGAGAATCCGGACTGTAGAACCGCGTTGAACCATGAGCTTTTTTTCCTTTGCGATGAATAAACGGATCAAGCCATTTTTTTTACTTTAGTCGATCGCGCGACGCATTTAAAGTCTGCACGGGAATTTTTACCTCCGGCGCCGTTTTTTGGCCTACTGTTTGTAAAGAAAAGTAAATACTTTGGTAGGGCGATCGCTGGGGTTGCAAAATAAATAAACTGACATTATCCGTCAAATAAAACCAGTGTGATCGAGTTGAAAACAAACTTTACAAATAGTAGTGAATTGCTACAGTTAAATGTTCTGCGAAATTCTGATAAGTAATGACTGGACTTCACGCAACAGTAATACTGGCGATCAGTGCTGACGGTAAAATTGCAGATGTAGTACGATCGCCCGCGAGATTCGGTTCTGCCAACGACAAAGCCCACCTCGAACAGCAAGTAGCAGCAAGTGACGCGGTTTTGTTCGGCAACGGCACTTTACAGGCTTATGGGACGACGATGAGAGTGATTTCGCCGGAATTGCTCAAACAGAGGGAACTGCAAGGGAAGCCGCCACAACCGGTGCAAATTGTGTGTTCGCGATCGTCCGAATTTGACCCAAACTTGCGATTTTTCCAGCAACCGGTGCCTAGGTGGCTGCTGACGGGGCAAGACAGTAGGGAAACGCTATTGCCGTCTCCGTACCCGACAAAAGACAGTAAGTTCGATCGCACATCTGGCACCATTCTCAAGAACGGGCAAGATGCCCGTTCCACAAAAGATGAATTTTCTCGCTTCACAGGCATCTTGCCTGTTCATAAAAGGCTTATTGAGAATGGTGCAACATCTCACTTCGATCGAATTATCTATGCGAAAACCGCAGGTGGAGAGATTGATTGGATTGATGCGTTTCAACAGCTAGCAAACGTCGATATCAAACGCTTGGCGATTCTGGGGGGGGGAAAACTGGTAGCGTCTGTGCTGGCTGCAGGCTTGGTAGACGAACTTTGGCTGACGGTGTGCCCGTTAATTTTGGGCGGGGCGGATGCACCGACACCTGTGGAGGGAGAGGGTTTTTTGGCGGATTTAGCTCCTAAATTGGAGCTTTTGGCGGTTAAACAGGTGGGACAAGAGGTCTTTTTGCATTATCGGGTCGATCGATCCTCGCGCATTTAACTGGTTCCCAGGCACAGCCCGCGAACCCATGTCTAGAGGAAGATCCTCGCAAGCGCAAGGAAAATCAAGGCTTTTCCTCTGGATCTGCGATACCAGGAAGAGCCTGCTAACAAATGTCGAACAGGGGAAATTATATTAACTTAAATGAAGTTCGATCGCTCTACGCTCAAATCTCCCTATGCTGCAACAGCCAAAACCTCAATATTCTGTAGCCTGGATTAGCAAAATAGGCGAAATCCCGCAAGCGTCGTGGGATGCCCTGGCGATGCCGCTAAAAACTCCATTTCTCGAATGGGATTGGCTGAACAATCTCGAAGTCTCCGGCAGTGCGACAGGTAAAACCGGTTGGCTGCCGCATCACTTAACAGTCTGGCGAGACAAACAGTTGATTGCTTGCGCGCCACTTTATGTCAAAAGTCACAGTTACGGCGAATTTGTGTTTGACAATCAGTGGGCGGATTTAGCCCAACGTTTGGGCGTTAAATATTATCCCAAATTGATGGGAATGACGCCGTTTACTCCCGCTGAAGGCTATCGGTTTTTGATTGCCGAAGGAGAAGATGAAGACGAGTTAACCGGAGTAATGGTAAGCGCGATCGACCATTTTTGCGATCGGCACAATATCTCCGGCTGCAATTTCCTGTACGTCGATCCCGAATGGCGCGAAAGAATGGAACGCCACGGTTTCAGCAGTTGGCTGCACCACAGCTATATTTGGCAAAATCAAGGCTATCAAAATTTTGACAATTATTTAGGCGCATTTAATGCCAACCAGCGCCGCAATATCAAACGCGAACGCAAAGCAGTTGACCAAGCTGGTTTGTTGGTAAAAACGCTGACTGGCGATGAAATTCCCCAAGCCATGTTTGCTCAAATGTATGCTTTTTATGAGAATACTTGCGACAAATTTGGTTGGTGGGGAAGCAAGTATCTGACTAAGCGATTTTTTGAACAGTTGCACCACAATTATCGCGATCGAGTTTTATTTGTAGCCGCCTACGACAAGGAAGATGACAGACACCCGGTGGGTATGTCTTTTTGTTTGTATAAGGGCGATCGACTGTACGGGCGTTATTGGGGCAGTTTGCAGGAAATCGACTGCTTGCACTTCGATGCTTGTTACTATACGCCGATCGAATGGGCGATCGATCGGGGCATCCAAAGCTTCGATCCCGGTGCCGGCGGGCGGCACAAAAAACGGCGCGGCTTTCCAGCTACGCCAAATTATAGTTTGCACCGATTTTATAACAACCGTCTGGCGCAAATTCTCAAGTCTTATATCGGTCAAATCAACGAAAGAGAACAGGAAGAAATTGATGCTGTCAACGAGGATTTACCTTTTACTAAGTTACCTCCGTTGTTACTCGGCGATTGACGGTTGACTGGGAATGTGGAATTGGAAATTGGGAATTAGTAACAGCCCATCGGTGTCAACATAATACTAAAACCCTGTGTATATCTCGTTTGTATCGAAGTTTCGCTCCCCCTAAATCCCCCTTAAGAAGGGGGACTTTGAATGCTCTTCCCCCTTTATTAATGGGAGTTAGAGGGGAGGTAAGAATACTCTTGTCCCCCCCTTATTAAGGGGGGTTAGGGGGGATCGAAACTCAACTATAAACGATATTTATTATGGATTTTCGTCTTAAGTTGACACGAATGGTAACAGTCAACCGTCAACCGTCAACCAATTAACCTAATTCAAAATTACCTTGCCATCTTCCTGAATTTCCAGGGATTTTGTATCAGCGGCCAACTCAGTTGTCGCGCCGAAACTGACTTGCAACATTCCCGGCATCGCGGTTGCTTGGGGGCGAACCAACAGCAATCCGCCGTCTGGGCGCTGGTAAGTGAGGGTGATTGGCACTTGGATGGTTTTCAGCAAAATTTCCGATTGTTCGCCCAGAGTGCGCGGCGGGGTGACGCCTACGATTTGATAATTGATGACAGCATTGGTGGTATTCACCAGTTTAATTACTATCATGCCTTCGGCAGGGGTAACTCGCGCACTGGGCAGTGGGAAGCGGGAAGGCGTGTTTGTGGGTGTAGAGGGCATCCCACTGGGGCTCGGGCTCGCAGCCGGAGTTGGTTGGCTGACGGGTTCTTCAGTTGCTGCGGGAGTGTCTGCAGGCTGGGAAACGGGTTTTCCTTGTTGCGGCGGGGGGCCGCCGGCCTGGGAAAGTGTTGCGAGACTAACGAGTAAACCCCCGCAGGTGGCTGCTAGCAAGCTGATTTTTTTGAACGGTAGATTGTGGCGAAACATAAATAACTCCTCACGAGTTCGATCGAGGTTTTCCAACAAAGTTCATGTTAATCTATGGCGGAAATGAATTTTAAGAGCAGGGTTTGGGCCAGAGGTAAGAAGAACCAGCCTTGAGGGGTAGATTTTTTTATTAACCGCTGAGGGCGCTGAGGGCGCTGAGGAAGAGGGGAAGACAGCAAGTTTAGAGGCGAGATGCTTCTGATTTGTGGGCGGGGAGGGTGACGGTAACGGCGGTACCTCGATCGACTTGGCTGTCAATGCGGATTTGGCCGCGGTGATTTTCGACAATTGCTTTGGCGATGGCTAATCCTAAACCGGAACCGGCGGCGCTGCGGTGGGTGCGGGCGGGATCTGCGCGGTAGAATCGATCGAATAAATGCGGCAGGGCTTCTGCGGCAATTCCGATGCCGGTGTCTGTTACTTTTATTTGCAGCGCTGGATGTAACATCGGCGAATTTCTTTTGTTTTTAGCTGCAAGCTGCAATTCTACTTGAATTTTACCGCCAGAGGGCGTGTACTGCACGGCGTTGCTGACGATATTGGTAAAAAGTCGGGCTAGTTGATCCCAGTCGCCCAAGAGTGTAAAGTTGTCCTCAGCGTTGGGCAGATCGACAATTTCCAAAGAAAGAGAGAGATTTTGGGTAGTGGCGATCGCCTGTTGTTCTTCAATTACCTCCATCAGCAAAGCATCGAGAGGAACCTCAATCCACTGCTGCTGCACGATACCGCTGTCTTGTCTGGCTAAAAATAGCAAATCGTCAACCAAGCGCCCCAAACGGCGGGTGAGGCGTTCGATAACTTGTAGCTGTTGGTACTGCTGCGGTTCGATATCCGGTTCCGCCAAAGCTACTTGGACGTTAGTTTGAATAGTGGCGATAGGATTTCTGAGTTCGTGAGAAGCGTCAGCCGTAAACTGTTTGAGACGCCCGTAAGACTTTCGTATCGGCGCCATCGCCAATCCCGACAGCAGCCAGCCAATAGCCGCCACGCAAATTAGCGTTAAACTCGCGCCCAAAATCAAATCGAGAATTAATTGGCGGATGGGTTTTGTCACTTCAAACCAAGGATGGCTGACTCGCAAATATCCCAGAACTTGGCGGCCGATTTGTACTCGCTGCGTTACTTGTCTGAGGGAATAGTTTTGAGTTGTCCGAATGCTAATTGGTTTGGTAGAAACGCGATTTGTATTTTGTGCAATAGACTTTTCACTACTTAAATTTAGATTTTCCTGCGAACCTGCATTCAAACCGCCATCAAAATCTCTTGTTTCTCCCCTTTGCGCTTCTGCGGTTAAATCCTTCTTCCCTCTATCCATTAAATCCGTGACATCCCGTACATTACCCGTTGCCAAACTTTCTTCTGCCTGAGTTGTGCCCTCAAAGTGCAACTTATTATTAATTATCCAAACTGTTTCGCCGGTGCGGTTAGCGTGAATGGGAATATTCAGCGGTTCCGATAATGTAGACCACAGCAATTCGCCCGTAGGACTGAACCATTCTAAATCAATGTGGTCGTCTTCTACAGCATCGGTACTATCTCGAAAACTCGCTTGAATATTAACTTGCAACTTATTTTTATATTTGGTAGTAGGGAAACTTAGCGGTTCGATAACAAGAGTTCGCTCTATTACTTCCACAACATGATTGAGGGTGTCATCAATGCGATCGATCAAAGTATGGCGGACGTAGAAATAGAAACCAGTGGCGAACACAAGTAACAATACAGCAGTAACGGCAGTGTACCAAATAGCGAGGCGGCGGCGGGTAGCTTGGAACATATTGCGAAGGAAGTTCGGCAACTGATTGTGCAATCGATTCAACAGATTTAACCGATTTAATAACTATAACCTTCTTCTCTTCTTCTCTTCCTTCGTGTCCTAGCGCTTATGCGGTTCGTTTTAAAAAAGCCTTCTTCGCCAATCATCCAAAAAAACGATAACAATATTCTATTATTAATACTTCAGACAGATGTCGAGATAGCTGTCATGGTGGTAATCTACTCGCGAAACTTTTTAGGTATCAAGCCTGTGAACAAATTTTTATTTCGAGCCGCGATCGGGCTGTTAATGGCATTTTTTGGGGCAATTACCTATTTTACAAACGACGTACAAAATCCGGTAACAGGAGAGAGACAGCGGGTGCAGCTTTCTCCCCGCCAAGAGATAGTTTTGGGATTGCAGGCGCGAGATCAAATGGCCTCCAAGTACGGGGGGCTTTATCCCAGCCAGAGTATTCAGCAGTATGTCGATCGAGTAGGAGAACGAGTTGTCAACAGTTCGGCGGCGAAACAAGCGGGTTATCCGTTTGAATTCCACCTGCTGCGAGACCCCGAAACAGTCAATGCTTTTGCTCTACCGGGGGGACAAGTTTTTATTACTGCGGGGCTGCTGCGGCGGCTGAATTCCGAGGCTCAGTTGGCTGCTGTACTGGGACACGAAAGCGGTCACGTTGTAGGGCGCCACGCTGCGGAACACTTGGCAAAACAGCAGTTCGGCAGGTCTTTGGTAACGGCGGTTGGGGTGGCTACTAGCGACGATCGCGGGGGCGGCCAGCAGGCAGCATTAATTGCTCAAGCTGTCAATCAAGTTGTCGGTTTGCGGTACGGTAGATCGGATGAACTTGAGAGCGATCGGCTCGGTTTTCGGTTTATGACCGAAGCTGGTTACGATCCTAGAGGTATTGTTGAGGTGATGCAAATTCTCGGTGCGGCTAGGAAGGGCGAAGCGCCACCTGAGTTTTTGAGTTCTCACCCGAATCCTGAAAACCGAGTTCAAAAGTTGCAAGCTTTAATCGCGCAAAATTACCCTAACGGCGTTCCAGCTAATTTGGTGTCTGGACGCGATGAGTTTGCTAAGAATGTGTCGGGCGGTTAGGGATAATTGCATCGGGCTTTACAAAAGTTATTACTAAAGGCGGATCTAAGTTCGGCTTGGAATTGGCACGATCGACTTAATGAGCGATCGAGCAATTGGAAAGTTGAAAACCATGATTGAATCTTGGATGATTATCGGCGGCGTGACTTTCTCAGTCGCCTTCGGCACTCTGTTTTTTAAACTGCGCGATATTAACTGGGCTGTCAAACTTCAAAGACCGGATTGGATGTTTTTTGAGCCTGCTATTCCCTTCATTTGGACAGTTATTTTTGCTTGCGGGGCCGGCAGCGCTACTTTCGTGTGGGAACAGGAACCCGGTAGTCTCAAAACTTGGCTGCTGATGGCTTTGTACTTGCTTTTAGAAATTGTCACAGTTGCTTATATTCCCGCTACTCTCAGAGCCAAAAGTCTCAAAGTAGGGACGATTTTGGGAGGGGCTGGCGAGATTTTGGGAGTGGTGCTGACGTTGGCTGTTTTGCCGATTTCTCAAACCGCGGCTTTGTTACTTTTGCCTTACGTGATTTGGGGTGCGATCGGCACTTATACTACTTGGGAAATGATTCAGTTAAACCCAGAAGCTGCATAAATATTTGGTGTGGATTGCTGCATAAATATTCGGTGAGTATTTCGTACCTTACACCAAGGTAATTCTGTGCGCAATGCTCACCTTAGATCGAGGCAAGGTGCGCCTAAGATCGCCATCCGAGCATTGTTAGTTTTGAATTTGCTCAAAGCAACATTGGCTGGTTAACCCACCCATCGAGTGAGGAAATCCGCTTGACAGTGTGTGCGTATTGGGTGAGAAAATAAATGAATAAAACTGGTTTAAATTAAAGGATGACGGTTATCAATGGCAATTAAAGACCAGCCCCAACCACCTCGTTTTCGGCAAATTAGCAATATTTTGTTATTGCTCTCAAGTCTGTTTCTGCTGGCCAATATCTTTTTGCCGAATTTGTTCGGGCCGCAAATTCCGCAAGTGCCTTACAGCTTGTTCGTCCATCAGGTTCAAGAACAAGATGTGGCGCGAGCTTCGGTAGGTCAAAATGAAATTCGCTACCAGCTCAAAGGCGAAGGAGACAAACCCGGTCAAGTGCTGTCAACTACCCCGATTTTTGACCTGGATCTGCCTAAACTGTTGCAAGAAAAAGGCGTTGAATTTGCGGCAACTCCCCCTTCCAAAAATGGCTGGATCGGCAGTGTTTTAAGCTGGGTGGTTCCCCCGCTGATTTTTGTGGCGATTTTTCAATTTTTCGCGAACAGGCAGGGTGGCGGGCCGCAGGGTGCGCTGTCGATCGGCAAAAGCAAAGCTAAGGTCTATGTAGAAGGCGAATCGGCGAAAATTACTTTTGCTGATGTGGCTGGAGTAGAAGAGGCTAAAACTGAATTAGTCGAAGTTGTTGAGTTCCTGAAAACTCCCGACAGATTTACGGCAATTGGTGCGAGAATTCCGAAAGGCGTGCTGTTAGTCGGGCCTCCGGGAACGGGCAAAACGCTGTTAGCAAAAGCAGTGGCTGGTGAAGCTGGCGTACCGTTTTTTAGCATCTCCGGTTCGGAGTTTGTAGAACTGTTTGTAGGTGTCGGTTCTGCGAGGGTAAGAGATTTATTCGAGCAGGCTAAGAAACAGGCTCCTTGTATTATTTTCATTGATGAATTGGACGCGATCGGCAAATCTCGCAGCAGTAACGCTAGCTTCGGTGGGAATGACGAACGCGAACAAACTCTCAATCAACTATTAACTGAAATGGACGGTTTTGCGGCGGGCAATACTACGGTAATTGTGCTGGCTGCAACTAACCGCCCGGAAAGTTTGGATGCTGCTTTGTTGCGCCCCGGCCGTTTCGATCGCCAAGTTTTAGTCGATCGCCCGGATTTATCCGGCCGCGAAGCAATTTTGAACATTCACTCTCAAAAAGTGAAGTTGGGCCCGGATATTGACTTGAAGGCGGTCGCCACTCGCACCCCCGGTTTTTCGGGCGCAGATTTGGCAAATTTGGTCAATGAAGCTGCCTTGCTAGCTGCTCGCAACAAGCGCCTAACTGTAGCTCAGGAAGACTTTTATGAGGCGTTTGAGCGCGTTGTCGCTGGCTTGGAAAAGAAAAGCCGGGTGCTCAACGAAAAAGAGAAAAAGATTGTGGCTTACCACGAAGTCGGGCACGCCATGGTGGGTGCTGCGATGACGGGCGGCGGCGAAGTGTCAAAAATCTCGATCGTCCCGCGCGGTATGGCTGCATTGGGTTACACGTTGCAAGTACCGACTGAAGACCGTTTCTTGTTAGATGAATCGGAGTTGCGCGGTCAAATTGCTACACTGCTTGGAGGGCGATCGGCTGAGGAAGTCGTGTTTGGTAGCATTACTACTGGCGCTTCAAATGACTTGCAAAGGGCGACTGATTTAGCTGAACGGATGGTGACAACTTACGGGATGAGTAAGGTTTTGGGGCCTCTTGCTTACGATCGAGGTCAACAATCAATGTTCCTCAATGACGGTATGGGAAATGCCCGCCGCGCGGTAAGTGCTCAGACTGCTGAGGCGATCGACCAAGAAGTGAAGGAAATTGTCGAAACTGCACACCAGCAAGCTGTGGATATTCTGAAAGCCAATCGGGAATTGTTGGAAACAATCACGCAGCAACTGTTGGAAACTGAAGTAGTTGAAGGTGAGGCTTTGCACAAATTACTCGCTGAAGTGCGGCATTTAGATAAGGCTGCGGCTTGAGTTTAAAAGGGTTGAATTAAACCGTATATTAACGCAGATGAGTCCAAATCATCTGCGTTTTGCGATCGTAGTCCACAAAATTGCAATCATTATATATTGCTCCATCCACAACCCCAGTATATTAAAACGGCGATCGCCCACTTGTTGCAGTGTTCGGTAATAGCAATTCATCTTTTATTTGTTCTTTAAATTCCTCGCTAACAACCTCATTAATATTTAAACATTCCACCAATAATATATTCGCTTCATAGTATTTTATTTGTAAGTCAAACTGGTCTTCTGTCCCAGTCCAATTCCAATTAAGGTCACGGTATTCTTTTAACAAATTTTTCAATTCTTCAACCTTTATGGGAGCCTGAATTTGAAACCAGTTTTGGAATTTATTTTTGCTGGTTTTGATAATATTTATATCATTCGCAAGTTCTAGACAGAATTCTTTTAACTCATTGGCCAGCTCAGTATTAGAAAGTATCTGAGTTGCTTGGAGAATTGTAGAAGATACCTTTCTATAGACATCCCTCGAAGACAATTCAGCATAGTCAGTCGTAAAACTCATGAGAATAATTAGAAGGTTAGCAAGTATTAAATCTAGCCCTAAGTCGTCTTTAGTATTAATTTGTGAAAGTTGACAAACATCCCCAAATGCTTCTTCTAATGGATTATAGGATATAAATCCAAAATCCAAGCAAATATCTATACTATGAGTAAGCAGTAGAGTCAGCTTAAAATCGCCAAGCAACGTTGCAAAATTGCTTCCAGGTAAGTTAAACCATGCAGGGGTAGAGTTCCCATCCTCAATAATTTCAACAGTATGTATAGTCTTCAAAAACGAAATATCAAAATAAAAAGCACGTATTACCCCTCGCTTAAGAAGAGATTTAGATTTCTCAGCTTTCTGATACAACCCCATCAAAAATTCCTGGAGGTTAGGAGTTAAAAAGCTAATGTCAATTATTTCTTTAGATTTTCTAATAAAATGAACTGCATCTTGATGAGTATCAATAATTTCAGATGCTAGTAAATATACCTCTCTCCAATGCTGCTTTATAAAATGTTTAGCTAAATATTCTACCCTTGACTGTTTGCAAAACCCCGTCGCTACCAAATACTCTTGAAACGTAAGGTGTGAAAATGACCAAACCTCTTGTGCCCTCTTAATCAACAACCCATGGTGGGATTCCATCGCCCTCAACACCGCCCCACTCTCTGGCTGCCCCATCCCCAAAAACTCCGCAATATACAGCACTTCCGGATGTTATGAGGTACAGTAGCAGCAATTAGTAAACCAGTTTTTGAGATGTTTGGGATTCATTAA
>NZ_JAUBQD010000097.1:0-16059 GCF_036701085.1 Microcoleus sp. Pol7_A1 | reverse complement strand
TTTAGTAATCTTGACGAACTCCGCATAAAAGTCCAGGAAATTTTGGCATCTTTCACCGAGCGTATCATTGGTTTTCTTACCGGATGGTCTTGGATTTTACATTCTTTATCTCTATCACATCTTTAAAAAAATGGTATCAGACACACATTCCGATAGGAAATTAATTCCCTGTCGGGCTTTCGGCAAAACGCGCTATTTTCTCTACATTTATCGGCCCTAATCCCCGTTCATCTGCGCTTAAAAATCGGGTTCCGCAGCTAAAAGCTCGATCGACAAATCCATCTGTTCCTTCCTCCGCGCCAAAAAACTTTCGCACTCCTGCCAACACTCCAAAGCTACCGCAAACTGCTCGAAAACCTCTTCTAGAGGCAACTCTCCCGATTCCACCCGATCGATAATCGCTTCAATTCGATCGACTGTTTCCTCATAATTCCAGTCAGACTGGCGCAACTGCGAATCAATCATA
Source organism: Microcoleus sp. Pol7_A1 (assembly GCF_036701085.1). Classification (NCBI taxonomy): domain Bacteria; kingdom Bacillati; phylum Cyanobacteriota; class Cyanophyceae; order Oscillatoriales; family Microcoleaceae; genus Microcoleus; species Microcoleus sp. Pol7_A1. Next base: position 15,593 of record NZ_JAUBQD010000097.1, on the reverse strand, counting down.
ACTTTTCTTCTGCATCCAATACTTCTACAATCTTAACTTTCAGCACGCCCCGACTCAACCTCACAGTCAATTCTTCTCCCAATTCCAAACCGTCAGTTGTGCGGAGGATCGTACCGTCACTTTGCATTACCGCCGCATAACCCCTTTGCAAAACCGCTGCCGGATTCAGTGCGGATAACTTTTCTTGCAATACCTCCAGTTTACCAGTTACTTGCCGCAAAGTTCGGGATGTGGCAGGCAAGCGTTTTAATCGATTTTGTAACAGTTGCAAATGCTCTTCTTCTGTCTGAAATCTTGCCCGCACAGCGTTTGCTAAATTGACCATTCGCTGCTTGTGTTCTAAGTAAAGATCTGCCAAAATTGGTACAGCTTGAGCCGCCGCCGCAGTGGGAGTGTGGGCTCGTTTATCTGCTACTAAATCGGCGAGAGATTCGTCTCTTTCGTGCCCGATTCCTGTAATAATTGGAATCGGGCAATTCGCGATCGCCCTGACAACTCTCTCATCATTAAAACAAGCCAAATCTTCCGCAGAACCGCCGCCGCGCGCTAAAACGATCGCATCAGCCCTACCGTCCAATTCTACCCGAGCGATCGCCCTAGCAATGGCAGCAGCAGCCAATTCTCCCTGCACTCCTGTCGGCGACAGCAACACCCGCAAACCAGGATACCTTTGGGCTAGAGTCCGCTGAATGTCCCCCCAAGCAGCACCGGTATCGGATGTCACCACGGCGACAATTTGCGGGTGTGCGGGAATCGGGCGCTTTCTGGCGGGATCGAAGAAACCCTCAGCATCCAAGCGCGAGCGCAATTGCTGCAACCGCAAAGCCTGCAATCCTTCCCCAGCCGGTAGCGATTGCACAACAGTCAACTGGTACTCGCCGCGATTTTTGTAAACCCGGATGCTTCCCAAAACCAGCAACTGTTCTCCTTTTGCGGGCATTTGCACCAATTTTTGCCGCTGAGAATTCCACACCACGCAGCGAATGGCAGCGCTTTTGTCGGTGTCGCACAGAGTGAAAAAGCAGCCGCTGGGGTGGTGCGAAACGTTGGACACCTCGCCTGTCAGCCAAACTGATTGCAGGTTGCGATCGCCCTCCAACAAGTCTTGCAGGTAAGATGTTAGTCCGGCAACAGACAACGCTGTATCGGGAAGAATTGAAGTCATCCAATTTTAGATTTTAGATTTTAGATTTTAGATTTAGGCTACTATCAATACTTCGGACAGTGTGTGATTGCCAACCGTAAAATAAGGGTTTCAGGGCGATTGCGCAATCTAGTTCCTAACGGAAAATCAATGGTTTCAGACTAGGATATAAAAATAGTCCGGACTATTGTACTAGATCTAAGGTAATTTATTTGTATACCGATCGGCAGATCGTTAATTAACTGCAAACAAACTCATGATATCAGATACAACGACTTCGATGAATGTGCTGCGCCAAGAGGCTGCGGCGATCGGCATTACTGAGGCCGAAGCCAGAAAATATGGCGATCTCCGACATAAAAGAACTTGGTCTTTGGCGATCGAACATCATCTCTCAATGCAAGATTTTGCCGATCAAATAGAAACATCATTCACAACTTGCGAACCCGATTCCTCCAGCGCACTCAACCACTCTCAGACTTCGGAGTCGAAAGGCTATGGTATTCAGCTAACTGCGAACCTAGGCGAATCTAGAGTAACCAGGGACAACCAAACAGCATCTCTTCCTTCGTTTCAACAGCCAGCAGAAGAAATCGGGAGAGCGCAGGGCAATTCTGAGCACCGCAGCAACCAAAGCCGAGGTTTTAAACAAGTAGTTCAAAATCATATTAAAGCATTAACAATTGCATCCGGAACCCGCACAAATCCGCCCTATTCACAAGTGGGAAATTGGGTTTGTCCCGAGTGCGGGCCGGAGGGCGAAATTAGCTGTCACCTGTGCGAGGGTACTGGCAATGTAGACGATATTGCAGCTATTGGGTGGACGCTAGCTTATATGGAAATGTTGGGCTGTTCTGCTCGCGAAATCGAACCGCTCAGGAAATTTCCGCCTTCCTTAAATATTCTGGAATTGAATTTAAAAGTTTGTGTTGCTATCAAACAAAGTAGCGAAGTTTTAGCCCGGACTGAAAAATGGGTAATTGGTAATGGGTAATATCCAATTCGGTGACATCGCTCCGAATACCAAAGTGCGATCGTCCCACTCGCGAGGAAAAAATCTGCACATCGTCCAAGCGAAGGAAATTGCATTTAGGAAAATCATCAAATTCTATCTCTTTCTTCCCATCTCCCAAGTCGAAACTCAAAATTTTTCCCCATCCCCTCATTTTACGTCGCTAAGAAACAATATGGATTCCAGTTTTTTCAAAGCAACTTCTAAATCATCATTAACAACCTGAAAATCAAATTCCCCCGCAGCTTCAATTTCCTCTTTAGCCCGCAGCAACCGACGGGCGATCGCACTTTCGGAATCTTGACCCCGACTCCGCAAGCGCCGTTCCAACTCATCCCAAGAAGGAGGTAAAATAAAAATTCGCAGCGCCTCTGGAAAATTATTCCTAATTTGCCTCGCCCCTTCCAGCTCAAGTTCCAGGATTACCGATTTTCCCTCACCGATTCCTTGTTTGAGACCCAAATAAGGAGTACCGTAAAAATTACCGGCAAACTCGGCCGATTCGGCCAATTCTCCAGCCTCAACCATTTGTTCAAAGCGGCTGCGGCTGACAAAATAGTAATGCTTTCCCTCAATTTCTCCCTCACGGGGCGATCGAGTTGTCACCGATACCGAAAGATACAATTCGGGATGGCGATTGAGGAGCGATCGTACTAAGGTGCCTTTCCCCACACCGCTAGGCCCCGTCAGAACAATTAATTTACCGGATTTCATTTTGAGAATAGAAACGTGTAACAATTTAAGTTTCCGCTTACTTTAGACTGTAAACGCTTAAATTGCAACTGACCAACCTCAATCATCCCGACCTTGAGCGTCTTTGCCGATCGCAAAACGATTAGCAACCGTTTCCGGCTGAATCGCCGAGAGGATGACGTGACTCGAATCTGTAATAATTACCGCTCTCGTGCGGCGGCCGTAAGTTGCGTCAACCAGTTGTCCCCGCTCCCGCGCATCAGTAATAATCCGCTTAATTGGCGCTGACTCGGGACTGACAATGGCAATCACTCGATTAGCAGACACAATGTTACCAAAACCGATATTAATTAATTGAATATCCATGAAAATCTTAATCTGTAGGTGAACGATTGACTATCAATCCTTACTTTTTATCATATAATATACAAAGATTTTTTATGACAATCCTTAAATTAATCCCAACTAAGTGTTTTAGTTTATACCTAATTTTTTGACCCTATTGACGCCGATTACCATGTTCTTTATCAAAAATTTAAAAAAGACTCGCTGTTGCCGCTCTATCTTAAAGATTCGGTAAAACCGTCGATTTTTAGTTGCTAATAAAAGCATTAGCTGTATCGAGAAAACAACCCTTAAATATTGCGAAATATAAAGTTAATTGCAGGGAGAGGGAAAGTTAAGTATAATCAGCGCTCAATGACAGCAAATATTTGCAAATGCGGGTTTGATGAGCCTTCAACCTAAACAAAAATCTGCTGGAGATCGCACTTTCTGCCCGATTTTTCACCGCAATATTGGGGATGATGTGCCAAACTACAGATGTTTATTGCATGATGTTCTACAATAAAATGGGTTTGTAGTGAAAATTTTAGTCCTATTAATACCAATAAAAAAAGTGTGGCTCCAATTATCAATTTTATAATAATAAAACTTACGCAAAAATAACAATAAAACTTACGCAAAAAGTTTTACGCATGAATTATAGCGTGTTCCAGGTTTATGAATTGTAGGGACACGGCAATGCCGTGTCCTACGGGGAACGAACGATCTGTTGTGTGCTTAATAAACCTGGAATCTGAATAGCGGTAAGACTTCATCCACACCGCAGCCTACACATACAGAATATGCCTAAATCTTGTTCAACAAAAAACAGGGATTAATGCAGATAAATTCACCCGCATTAATCCCTAATTATTCCACACTTAATTAAGCCGCAACTAAACCGCTGTGCCTCAACAAAGCTTTAGTGCTCGGTTCGCGTCCCCGGAAAGTTTTAAACACTTCCATCGGGTGCAAACTGCCGCCCAATCCTAACACTGTATCTCGGAAGCGCTTGCCTGTAGATGCGATCGCACTTTCATCTTCCAAACCCGCTTCCTCAAACGCCGCAAAAGCATCAGCGCTAAGGACTTCCGCCCATTTATAACTGTAATACCCCGCCGCATAGCCGCCCGCAAAAATGTGTCCGAAAGCGCACAAAAATGCGTCTTCTTCCAGAGGAGGCAAAACAGTCGTAGTTTTAGCGATGCGGTTGCGGACATCGGCCACTGTTTCGCTGCCGCCCGATCGGTAGCGGTGGTGCAATTCGATGTCAACGCTGCTAAAATGTACTTGCCTGAGCATGGCGGTGCCGCTCATGTAGTGGCGCGCTGCTAGCAGTTTTTGGTAATAGTGTTCCGGCAAAGTTTCCCCGGTTTCGTAATGCTTTGCCATCCCGAACAAAGTCGCGCGGTCGTAACACCAATTTTCCATAAATTGACTGGGCAATTCCACCGCATCCCACTCAACATTATTGATGCCCGAAGCCCCCGGATAGTCTACCGTTGTCAGCATATGCTGCAAACCGTGACCGAATTCGTGAAACAAAGTTTCGACTTCCAAAAAAGTCATTAAACTCGGTTTGCCGTCAACCGGAGGACTTTGGTTGCACACCAAATAAGCCACCGGCAACCGCGTGGTTGTCTTGGACGCTTCCACAAATTTAGCGCGCACCACGCACTCGTCCATCCAAGCACCGCCGCGCTTTTCCTCGGGGCGGCTGTAGGGGTCTAAATAGAAATTGGCGATCCTATTTCCTGCTTCGTCATCTATTTGGAAATAGCGCACATCTTTGTGCCACACAGGAGTTTGACCGTCCGCCGCAGTTACTGTCACGCCGAACAGCCGCTTGACTAATCCAAATAACCCCTCTAATACCTGCGGCAAAGCAAAGTAAGGGCGCAATTCTTCGGCACTAAAAGCAAACTTTTCTTCCCGCCGCCTTTCCGACCAAAAACCGATATCCCAGTGCTTTAAATCCTTAGCTTCCGGCGCGCCTTTTTCGGCAGCAAAATCTTTCAATTCTTCTAAATCTTTGACAGCAGCACTGTAACTAGCTAAGCGCAATTCTTCTAACAAAGCTTCCACTGCTGCAACGTCGGGAGCCATTTTGCTCGCCAAGCTCAATTCGGCATAACTGCTAAACCCGAGCAAAGCAGCTTTTTCCTGGCGCAAAGCTAAAATTCGATCGGTCAACGGCCAGTTATTCAATTCTCCGCTACTGGCTCTGCTGATAAAAGCTTTGTACAACTTTTCGCGCAAGTCGCGGCGGGTGCTGTGCTGCATGAAAGGGCCGTAACTCGGAAAGTCTAAAGTAATCCGCCAAGGGCCGTTTTCGGCATCCGCATTTTCTTCGCCCGCGCTGCGAGCGGCTTGAGCTGCTAAACTCAACAAACTCGGCGGCAAACCGTCAATTTCGTCTTTGTTTGTGAGGGTGATGCTGAATGCTTTGGTAGCGTCGAGGACGTGATTGGAAAATTGGGTAGTAATTTCGGCCAATTCTAATTGAATGGCATTAAAACGCTCTTTTTGATCGCCTTCTAAACCGACGCCGGAGAGTTGGGCGTCTCGGAGAGCGGCTTCGACAATTCGCTTTTGAGCTGACTCTAAGCTGTCCCAATTTTCGCTAGCCCGCAGCGCTTTAAAAGCTTCATAAAGCGGTTTGCTTTGACTGAGCTTGCTCCAAAATTTTACTACTTCCGGCTGCACTGTTTCGTGAGCCGATCGCAGTTCCGGGCTATTTTTCACCCCCATCAAATGTCCGACAATGCTCCAGCTCCAATTTAAACGCTCTCCGAGCCGCTGCAAGGGTTCTACTAAACCGCTCCAAGTCGGCTCTACAGACGATTCTAAGGCAGCTAGCGAGGCTTCTAGTTCGGTCAGCAGTTGGGTAACAGCGGGGACTACCTGCTCTGGTTCGATCGCGTCAAATGGAGGCAATCCTTGACCGATTAGTAACGGGTTATCAGCAAGAGTGACAGTTGCAGTCATAGAATTTTGTTGTAGCAAGTTGAAAACAGGTGAACTACGCAGATTAGCTTTTCATTTTGTAACACATTTGTCGAAAAAGTTGGGATCTATTCGCGGTAGAGTCGGAGAGTCGGAGAGTGACAAAATCTTCCTAATGACTAATGACTAATGACTAATAACTACTGACTATTCTGCTGCAACTCCTTGACAACCGAGATTAAGCGCTTGAGGTGAGGTTTAACAACTTCTTGCTGCTCGTGTTCCAAACGGTGGATTTGAGCTTGGACGATTGACAAATCACCAGTCGATTGGTGCGCGGGAGCTTGCAGTTGGCTTTGCAGATTTGCCATGACTTTCTGGATTTCCAAAAATCGAGTATTTACTACTTCCCAGTCGTCTCGGGTGATAGAAGTTTCTGCCAAGCCTTGCGTGGCGCTTTGCAGTTGCTCTATAGCCTGTTCCACAGCTTGGAGATTCGCCGATTGGTCAACCGATAAATCTTGCAGTTGTGCGCTCACCTGCTGGCGGACATCGAGCACAGCAGACGCCACGATTTCTTGCAAAGAAGCTACCGACTCTCCTAAACTCAGCAACTGCCGCTGGATGTCGATCGACTCCTCAAAGCCTTCTGCCCTAGGCAGTGCAGCCATTTGCTGGCGCAGGGCTGCAATATCTGCTGACAACTGCTTGCGCAATTTAACAATTACCGTCACCGCTGTTTTTTCGACCTTATTTACAGACTTTTGCACTTGAGCCATTTCCGAATTTTGATGCACCCGCACTTGCTGCTCGAACCGATACCTGTTAGCAACATTCAGGGACAAAGCCAAAGTTAGGGGAGCCACCCCGTAAAAAGCTTGACCCGACACAGCCACCGCCAGGGAACCCACACCAGAGGCCGCCAGAGAGGCGTACTCTGCCAGCTCCAGCCAGTGCCTTTGAGGAAAACTTTGCCTCAACTGGTTTCCAACATAGGGGTTTGGCTTCCGCACGGCTCTTTGAGTCATAGTATTTTCTCGTTGTTGGTAAGGTTGCGAGACTGGGTGGAGCATCTATTTCTATCCTTTTTTCAGTTATATGTTTTAGATTATTTCCTGAAACTCTTCTATTTTTACCTTTGTCAGTAAGCAAAGGATGACTGACATCTGATTGTGTATTTGGGAGCAGACGGCGATCGCGCCCAATTCCGGCTGTTAAAAGGTTCGCCCCAACGCGCCCTCTATTTTACAGGAGTTAGGGTCATCGGGTTCGGGCGATCGACAATAGCTGCCCAGGCTAACCGAACAATGCCTAAGACTATTTTAGATTTTAGATTTTAGATTTTAGATTAAAAGTTAAAAAAATGCGACCTACTGAGGGCGATCGGGGTTTGGATCTTGTCTGGAGTTGCATTTTTGTGCGCGCATTGGTATAATTTACTGTTTCTCAATTGCCCGGATAAAATTTACTGCAAAAATTGACCGATGAACTCAGAAAAATCAGGAATTGCCGATCGGCTAAAGTCTATTTTCACTATCGCCATCTTTATCATTCTCGTACTCGCAGTAGGCTTTTTAAGCGTTAATTTTATTTCAGCTCTCTATGCCAAATTTTATTAAAATTAGTCCTGGACGCATCGGGTTCAGAAACCATTTTTTTTGATGATAATAGTTCGTCGCAGCCCGCAGACTCGGTAAAAAACCCGGTTTCTAGGAGTCGGATTGCGTAATAGCAAGTCGGACAAGGCAATGCCGTTGCCCCACTTCAAAACAGGCGATCGCCAGAGACGTAACTATCACCCAATTATGTTGTAGGAAAAGGGCACTGCCGTGTCCTGACCGTGGATAATTTATCATAATTTCAACTATCAAGATTGTGGTCTGGGTCTAGCCAGACAATATAAAAAACATTTTCACTAAAAAAGCCATGCACCCTGCCGCATTCATTAGCAGATATTTAAAACTGGTACGGAACATTTACTAGCTCGTCTTCATTGGGAATCCGAAAGCCATTAGGTTCAGTAATATTTTTCCAAACTATACCATAACATCGCAAACTTTTACTCTGATTATTGATAACTTCTGGAGCGTTCAATTGTGATGACAAATCGCGCAGCCTTCTCAATAGAGATGCTAGATACTTAGCATCTCTCCCGCCAAGGGAAATTCTAGGTCTAGAAGACAAAAATTTAATTTTGAGGTAATATAAATTGTTAGGACTGACGCACAGACTATACTTGTAATATGCGTCACAACCGCTTTAATACTATAGATAGTATAATAAAATGAAAGCAGCGTAAGTTCTGTTGCTTTCATTGAGCGAAAAAAATTATTTACGAGAGTACCTTAAAACTAGGAAGAGGAAAATATCCAATGAAGTTAGACAAGTTTGTACTAGCACAAAATATGGCCTTTCTAATAGCCATTCCACCAGAAAGTAATTTGGCCAAATTGCTCTCCTTTTGCTTGGCAACAAAGGCTAGAAAAAAGACGACCGGAACAGACATCTTAAAAATAACCTGTGACCTAATGGAAAACCCATCTAATTTGCCCTATTGGACTCAAGATGTGATGGGACTCGATTTAGATTACACCAGTGAAGAGTGGAAAGCTTTAGGAGAAATGGGCATCAACGATGCAGAGGAGTTTATGACTACCCTGTGGCAAGAGTTGGAAAATTTGAGTTTGTAATATCTCGCCTTGGCGTCAGCCAAGAAACTCTCAGGTTCCAAACACTCTATCAAAAGCATTCATCACAGCCGGATAGTTAAAAAATCCTGTCTTTAGACAAGGGATCGTCAACTTGCAAGAGAAAAACAAAAATATGTCTTTAAATGTTGAACTTTTAGAGCAAAGTTTCGAGAAAATAAAACCTCGTGCTGATGAATTTGCCGCTAGCTTCTACGAAAAATTGTTTACATTTCACCCCGAGTTGAAACCGCTGTTTGCCAAAACTGATATGGAAAAGCAACAGAAAAAGCTCATAAGTGCTCTGGTTTTAGTAGTAGAAAATCTCCGTTCTCCAGAGGCTTTAGGGCCAGTTCTCAACGCACTAGGAGGCAGACACATCGGTTATGGAGTAATTCCCAAATATTACGGTCCAGTTGGAAACGCACTACTAAGTGCTTTTGAGCAGTCTCTCCAGCAAGATTGGACTCCCGAAGTAAAGCTGGCGTGGACAGATGCCTACAGAGCAATTACTGCTTTGATGTTAAAAGGCGCCGGTGTAGAAACTACACGTGAAGAAGTCCAATTAAAAGCACAGATAATTCCCGAGGAACAGGTGACTATAGCAGCTAATCACCCACTAGAATCAGTTCCCGAAAAAGAGCCAGAATTAGCCGTAGATATACTGGAAAGCAGTTTCGAGAGAATCAAACCTCGTGCTGATGAATTTGCCGCTAGCTTCTACGAAAACCTCTTCATCGCTCACCCAGAATTTAAACCGCTTTTTGCCAATGTCGCTATTGAGAAACAACAGAAAAAGCTCATAAATGCTTTGGTATTGGTAGTAGAAAATCTCCGCTCTCCCGAGGCTTTAGGGCCAGTTCTCAATGCCTTAGGAGGCAGACACATCGGCTATGGGGTAATTCCCAAATATTACGGTCCAGTTGGAGACGCACTGCTGATGGCTTTTGAGCAGTCTCTCCAGCAAGATTGGACTCCAGAAGTAAAGCTGGCGTGGACAGATGCCTACAGAGCAATTACAGGTTTGATGTTAAAAGGCGCAGTTGTAGTTTCTACACCAAAGGTTGTCCCACATGAAAAAGATGTCACCCACAATCAGCCAAAAGAATCAAAGACACAATTACTCAACGAATCTAAGCCGATCGCACCACAAACCGAGGAACAGAAAAAGCCTTTAGTACCCATTCAGTTGGATAGTGAAATTATCCAAAAAATGCTCTCGAAAATAACTGATAGTTATCAGCAATTTCAGGGTCAATCATTCGTTAAGCGATCGGGTGAATTTATCAAAGGAATTTTAGGAAAATTCATTAATAATTTTTGGACACAACCCGCCTGGTTAGTGGCTAGCGTTTCAGCGGTTCTGTTCATCATAATTTATGTGGTGGCGGAGGAGAATTCTCTGCTGGCAGAGATTTTGGAGAGTGCTGATGCTCTCAGTCTTGTCGTTGCTTTAGTTTTATTCATTAAGGAAGCTCCCGATCGCCGGAAGCAATTTCACTACCAAGCTTGGAGTACGATCGATGCAGCAAACGGCGTAAAAGTTAGCTATGCAAGAATTCTGGCACTTCAAGATTTGAATGAAGATGGTGTTTCTCTCAGAGGATTGGATTCTCCTGATGCAGAGTTAATAGCTATTAATCTCTCTGGGGCCAATCTGAGTGCAGCCAATTTGAGTAATACCGATCTCAGTAATGCAAATTTGAGCCATGCCAACCTCGATAATGCTAACCTCAGTCAAGCTAAACTTGCGGGTGCTAATCTCAGCCATGCCAAGCTAGGTTTTGCTCACTTAAGTCAGGTTAATCTCAGTAATGCCAACCTCAGTGAGGCTAATTTAATTTGTGCGGACTTGAGCAATGCAAATATGAGCGGCGTCAATTTGAAAAATGCTAGTTTGAGTGGTGCTAATTTGAAGAGTGCCTACCTAAGTGGTGCCAATCTCAAAGGTGCTAAAGTTAGCATTTCAGACCTGAGTGGTGCTTTGCTTGAAGGCGCTATTATGCCTGATGGCTCGAAGTATAAGTCTCGGGAAGATCTGGTCAAAAATCAATAAATTGATGCCAGTTTTTTGATGACTTTGAGGTCTGCTTTTCTACTAAAAGGGTGACGATATCTTTAGTAGAAAAGCTTTGGCTTACTGAAATGCGATCGCTACTAATGGTGAGAGATTACTATTTAATTTCTGAGACATACAATGTCGGAGCAAGAAGTTGTTGCCTTGCTCAATGAACTGGTAACAGGCTTTGATGAAATGACAGAAAAATACGGAAAGTTTGCGATCGCTGCCCGTGCTATGGTTGAGTTTATATTGCATTATCTGTAATTGAGGTAAAGTTGGGAAAATCCAAAGATTACGCCTTAAACCGCTGCATTTAGGCGGAAAACCCCCTTAATTTATTTCCTCAAAACTGACAAACCAATAAGCAACGCTCATTCTATGGCTACAACAAACGACGAGCCATTACCCTTACACGAACTGATTTCGCGGATTTTAGCACCGGAACCCTCATTTCAGAAGCCGAAGGGACTTCTATCGGGGCTGGGTACAATGCAAGCCCTCAATCAGAGCCTCGCAAATCAACCCCTGCTCGATTTCATCAACGCCACTTTGCGGGGAATTAGTCAGGTCATTTTTGTCAACAACCCTTTAAGTGGATTGCTAATCCTCGCTGCTATGTTCATTCAGTCTCCCTGGCTGGGGAGCATGAGCTTAGTCGGGACTGCCAGCGCAACGCTAATGGCGATCGCCCTCAAAGCCAATCCAGGCGCCATCCAGAATGGGATCTTCGGGTAGAATGGAATGCTCGTTGGTGCCGCGATGGCGTTCTTTGGGGCGTTTGGCAATGGTGGAGCCTGGAATCCTGTCTGGGCGATCGCCATCATTATCCTGTCTGCTCTCGCAGCGGTGGCGATGGAGACGGTAGGGACGTGGTTTGCCACCCGGTTTCGAGTTGCTCCACTGGGCATCCCATTTAATGGGGTGATGCTGACTTTTCTAGTCCTGCTGGCATTTGTGTCCCAACCCTTCTTCGATCTGGGGCCGCCGCCACCCCCTTTTCCAGCGGGTGCAATTGACGGATTTCGCTTGGTACAATCATTGCCGATGGGTCTGGGGCAGATCTTTTTCTCAGACAAGCTTGTTTCAGTTTTGCTAGTCGTCCTAGGCATTGCCATCTGTACCCCGATTGGGGCAGTCGTGGGATTGCTGGGTTGCGCCATGTACCTGCTAGCCGGTTTGCTGCTGGGAGCCAAGCCGGATGAACTGTATACGGGTTTGTGGGGCTACAATGCAGCTCTCACCGCGACGGCAATTGGGGGAGTGTTTTACACGCCAAACCGTCTCAGCATTTCGATTGGTCTGATCTGTGGTTTCTTGGCATCGATCGCCAGCATTCTCTTAGCACCCCTGTTCTCGCTGCTGAAGCTACCGGTTCTGTCCGTGCCTTTTTCCCTTGTGGCGATTGGGTGCTGTCTGATTTTGCAGCGATCGCTGCCTTCACTCGTACCTGTGGTTCTGCATACAGTGGCGAGTCCAGAGGAACATCGACAGCGGTTCCGTGCAGCCAAGGAAACTATTGCTAGCTTCCGGCAACAACTTAGAGCCGCACTTCAGGGGCAGCAACGCAATATCTTGTTTGAGCAGGCAACTCCTGCGATTAAAGGCGATTTGCGCTACATCTTCGATGCAATCGATCGCGATCGCAGTGGGTTTCTCTCAACCCAGGAGCTTGCAACTCACTTGCATCAGGCAGGAAAAGTCCTCTCTGAGGGTGAACTTACCTATCTGTTCAACTGCATGGATAGAGATGGCAGTGGTGCGATCGACTTTGAGGAATTTGGCGAATTAATGTTGCGCCATCAACGGTTGATGTCGAGATATACAGAATTTGTCACCTATTTCCTACCGATTGATGTTGATGCAGATGATACCATCAGTATGCAGGAGATGAATACGGCACTAGCCAGTTTGAAAGAGCCACCTCTGTCTAAGGATGAAATCACATTTTTGCAAGAGCAAACAGGAGGACAGGCGTTGACTTGGAATCGGTTTATTGAGGTGCTGCTGCTGACTTGAAGCGCGATCGCTGCCTTGATACTAATCCCGATCGGACTTTTATACAATCATCCCTTACTTGAGGGACCTTATCCTATGACAACTCAACTCACTCGTCCCAGAATCATTCTCGACACCGATCCGGGCGGAGACGATATTTATGCTTTCCTTTGGCTTCTGGGCTTAGTCAAACAAGGACTCGCTGAACTTGTGGCCGTTACTTCCGCAGATGGCAATGTCGCTGCTAAACGCACCTTTTCTTGTGCGTCGCAGATTTTAAATTTAGCAGGGTTCCCAGAGATTAAAGTGGGTCGCGGTGTCCCCATCAAACAAGTTGTGGAAGATGCCGGACATATTCATGGGGCGGATGGGATGGGGAATCTGTCTCATACTTTACCCGCAGCTACCCATAATTTTGAGGATGCTCGCTACTCCGACGAAATCATCATCGACGAGCTAAACGCAGATCCAGGGGAGATTACCATTGTAGCGATCGGTCCGGTGACAAACCTCGCTGCGGCGGAAACGAAAAGTCCTGGCATCCTCAAAAAAGCCAAGGAAATTGTCATCATGGGAGGTGCTTTTTTCTGTTCCGGTAATGTGACTCCCCATGCCGAATTCAATATTTGGTTTAATGCTGAAGCTGCTCAGACAGTATTTGACAGCCGAGATGATATTGTCGTGATGCCGTTGGACGTTACCAGACACTTAATTTTCACGCGAGATATGACTCAGGCAGTTACTCAGGCGAATCCAGAGAGTAAACTTTCCCAATTCTTGATAGCTCTTTGTGAGTTCATGATTGGCACAGCCTTGAGTTATCGAGAAACAGCAGGAATTCCAGGTTTTCTTGTCCATGATGCAGCAACCTTGGGATACCTGTTTTATCCAGAAACTTTGATGTTGAAAAGGGCAAAAGTCCGAGTTGAAACAAAAGGAGAGTTGACACTGGGACAAACGTCGATCGATAGTCGTCCTGCACCGAAAACAGGAGCCAATGCCTGGGTAGCGTTGCAGGTTGATGAGAGCAAATTTTTCACCAGTTTCGTTGAAGATTTGAAGCAGCTATTCACAACCGCCTAGCTTTGGTGAAGGCAAGATACCCAACTTTTCTAAGAAGCCGGGTATCTGAACTGCATAGGCAAAATTAAACGTATTAGTTTCACTAAGGTAAAAAATAATGACGACCACAGAGCGGTTTGAAAAGTTTCACGAGCTTACCTTCCAATGATATGCTTCGAGCTGTGTCAGTTCTGAGTTAATCAATTGGCATAAAAAGACCTATTTGCCTCAGATAGTATTTTTGAATGGGGACACGCAAAGCCTTTATAAAAAGTCCTCAATGATGTCTCATTATAGAAATAAAGTAAATAATATCATGAAAAATCCTATGCAATTACTGAATCAATTAAGTATCAAGACAAAACTCACAGTCATGTTGCTGGTAGTCAGCTTTTGTGCTATGCTTTCAACTACATTTATATGGTCTAGTGGGTAAATTTCTTCTGACCGAAAAAGTCTTCAACCAATTAACCAACCTTCGGGCGGCCAAGACTTATCAAATCCAAGATTATTTTGAAACACTTAACAACCATAGCCAGACTGTCAGAGAAGACCGGACAGCCACCGCTTTCGTGAACGTCAAAACGCGATTCCCTAGTTAAATGCACATCGCTAGAAGCAGTCCTACTCGCAAGCTGCTGATCTCTGTACTTTTCGTTGCCCTGCTCGCTCTCTTGACTCAGTTGGGTAGTGGGGTCAGAGTTTCGGCTCAGCCTCAAACAAAGTCTGATACATTCAAGCCACTGTCTGATATTCCTGCTCAATCACAACAGGTTGAGACAGGAATCTTTGTAATGAACCTCTACGATCTTGATATCTCCAGCAATACTTGCTCCCTGGACTTTTATGTTTGGTTTAAGTGGAAGGGTAACCTAGACCCAACTGCCAACCTGGAGTATTTCAACGGAGTTAGCGACTCAGACACGACTTCAGTCCCCTCATATAAAAAGCCCGAAAAACTACCAGACGGTCGTTTCTTTCAAGCTGTGAGAGTTGAAGGTCGCTTTGTCCAACCGTTTGCTTTGGCAAAGTATCCGCTAGATCAGCAGAATCTAACGATTTCGCTAGAAGATTCAGTTTCTACTGTTGACCAAATGGTTTACGTAGCAGACAACAAGCAGTCGGGTTACTCAAGTAAGATATCAATTCCGGGCTGGGAAATTCAAGCTGCTGATGTGTCGAGTCTAGTTCATGAGTACACGACTAATTTTGGCGATCCAAGATTGGGAGATATAACTCAGTATTCGATTCTACAATATTCCCTGACTGTCTCTCGACCCGTTAGTTTCTTCGTTTGGAAACTGCTGTTACCTCTGGTGATTGTTGTCGCTGCCAGTTGGGGAGCATTGCTGCTCAAGCCACAATATGTTGATTCCCGCATTGCCCTATCCGTGACTGCACTCCTAACTACTGTATTTTTACAGCAGTCCTACTCTTCAACACTGCCGAATATTGGCTATCTAGTTTTGTTAGATAAGATATATGCCCTGGCGTACCTACTGATTACTATTTCGATTTTGGAAGCGATCGTAACCGCTGACTGGATTAAGGATGAGACACCAGAAAACTATGCGCGAGTTGTTCGACTAGATGGGAGCGTGTCACTTTTGCGATGAGTATTTATACTCAAACATTTCTTCGCTTACCAATTAAGCCATTTAAGTAAGC
>NZ_JAUBQD010000162.1:0-1432 GCF_036701085.1 Microcoleus sp. Pol7_A1 | reverse complement strand
TCTACCAAAATGGAATTATCGTGCAGTTCCGACTATTTAGCAGACGCTAATGTTATTAAATTTTCATTCCTTAGTTGATTGGCGGTTCCATTCTAGAATGCTGATCAGGCGAAAATGGGATGTTATTGGCGACATTCCCCACGTCGAACAAGCACAGGTAGTTACTTTTGCACCGCAGATAATTATTTTAAATTTCCCAATTGCACCGGGTTTTGTAGATGCAGGTTTAGCTATTTACAAATTGGAAGTCAAAAAAATGTTTCGGTGGGTTCGAGGTACTGTTAGCGAACCAAACGTGTTTGTTTTGATAGAGGTTAAATGAGTAAAAAAATAGACAGTTTGGCTGCACAATTAGCCAAAATTTTGACAAGCATAGACAGCGGGACAGTTGACGTTTACAAATTAACCGAAACTTTCAACATCATATTGACAGAATCGTGAAACTAGAGTAAAGAGTGGCCTTTTTGGAAAGTAAAATCAACAGCCAACAAGTTGATACGGTACCCGGTGCAAATCAAGACCTTTACATTTACCGTTTATCGTCGTCACGATTAGACGACAGCATTTTTGGTTGAAAGCATTTGTCATGGTTATAAATTGGACAAATATTCTTGCTAACCTCGCTGCGTTGTGCGCCGTTTTGGCATTTATTTGGAAAGGCTCGCGAATAGTTGAAAAAGCTATCAGGGATTCTGCCGTATCAAAAGCGGAAGCAGAAACCAGAACGCGCGAAGCAGAAGCTAGAGCAAGAGCCGATAGAGCTAGGTTTGAAACTCTTTGGAGCATTGTTGAAATTCAGGGCGAAGTGATTAGCGACGTGCAAAACCACCTTTCTTTACCTTCCGGAGAAAGAGAGGGAAAAGAGTTTCATACAAGAAGTTCTACTACGCGACTTGAAAAAAAAGCCATTGAAAGATTAGCGTCGCATCGCACAGATTTTACTTAGATGGACAAATATTCTTACCGCTTTACTGTTGCCTGTCTAGGGATATCTATCTTGATGCTTAGCGCTGCTTCTGTAGTCTTAGTATTTCCAAGATAAAAACCCTATACCTTTAGTCCCTGTATTAGCTCCAATTGTTACCGGATTAGTGGGCTTGTTAGTTTCGCCACCCAAGCAGTCGCACAATGCCAGCATTTAACGCAATTCAACTTTTAAATAGCAAGGAAGTCACTCCTTCGGAATTGCTCGATTGCATTGAATTTCTAAGCTGCGAACGCGGTCACATAAAGGCGATGGTTGAAATTGGTTTTCCGGATAAAGTGTCAGGCCAACAGGCAATTGATTACCTCCAGCTCCTAATCACGAGACTTCGCAACAAATTAGATATATGCACAAACTGGGGGGGTGACAAGATGGCTAAGAGCTAGACTGAATCTGACTTATAGCTCTCATCCCCTGTTGGTAAAAGTAGCGCTTAGTCGGGGTTAA
>NZ_JAUBQD010000096.1:0-16481 GCF_036701085.1 Microcoleus sp. Pol7_A1 | reverse complement strand
GCTTACTTAAATGGCTTAATTGGTAAGCGAAGAAATGTTTGAGTATAAATACTCATCGCAAAAGTGACACGCTCCCAGACTCTTTCCAAAACGTGATACTTAACCAACTCTTCAATCCGGGATGGAGCACCATGAAGATCGCCAAACTTTTCAACCAGCAATTTTTCTGCTTGCTCATCAGAGATGATTAAGCCAGGATCATTTGGCTCTGGAGAGTTCAGCATTGTAAACGCCAGATGTTCTAGCCAAGGATTCCAAGCTTTGCGACGCTCATCTGTAACGGGTGCGCCTTCCTTATATTTTTTGAAAGTCTGAAAAAATTGATGGAATGCCTGTCCCAAAGTATCTACAACAGTAGCCGTCTCCTGAAACAATTGATACAGCATCCACAAAACAAATGGCGTGCGGCTTAACTCTCGGTTGTCTCGGCTCAACAATTGCAACACTTGTTGCGCTTGACCGGGCATACATTCTCGCAAAAAGCGATCAATTTCTCTAGGATCAAGAGGCTGTACTTGCAATCGTCTTTTAATACCTAGATCGCCGTTTCCTAGCTCTCGTGTTGTGCAGATGAGTGGAATCTTAATTTGATCGCACTCCTCACGAAATGTTTTCAGTTGTGTACGAACTGTGTCTGCTGGCATCTCGTTCAAGCCATCTAAGAGCAGAATCAGCCGTTTCTTGTGAAACAATAGATCTTCAACTTCTGGAATTGTTAGTCGTAGTTGTGGCTTAAGTGCATTTCTAATCAGAGTCAACATCCCTGAAGGATCTTCAGGGCTAGAAAAACTGACTTTATAACTTTTCAACGGAATCAGCACAGGAATTCGAGGTTTTGGTTTCTCAAGCTCTTTCTTTGCAAAACCGACCAAACAACGCAAAAGCGCGGTGGATTTGCCGACACCGGGGGAACCTACCAGCAAAATATGCTCAGATTCGACATAATTCTGGATTCCTTGAAATATTGGCAGTGAGACGATTTTTGCCTTTTTCTTTTCCTTTGGTTCCTTCTCCGGAGGAGGTTGCACCATCTGCTCCAAATCATTCTGGATTCCTTGAAGTATTCGCCGTGATAGGATTTGTGCCTTTTTCTCTTCCTCTGGTTTCTTCTCCTCAGTTTGCACCATCTGCTCAAATGAGAAGGTTGCCTGTCGATCGGCGATCGTTTCGGTCAAGACATCCACAGTCCACCAATCCTCGTAGCGCCGGCAGATTTCTTGTAAGTAGGGCTGAAACTCACTAGGGGCAATCATGCAAGAGTGAAGTTATATCTATAACGAAAGCGTCTTTTCTATGATAAACAAATTATTCGGCATAATGCCTAGATGGTTAGACTTTAAACTTGACTGAGCCTCCTCATTGCTCATTTTTTTCGCTAATAGCTGTAACAACTCAAGCCGCAGGGCGTTCCTACCCACAAGTTAGTCTCGCCAGAGTCACCGGTGCCGATCGCACTCACCCAATTTTCCCCTAAGCCACTGTACCGATTCTCAAATAAGTGAAGTACGCCCCGATCGCATTCCAATTCCCAGGCGTACCTCATTTTACTGAAAAGTGCTATGTAATCATCAATCCTTACATCGAAGCTGTTAAAGTAGGTTGATCGACCTTGCTATCAGAGGCATTTGAAATATCAGACAATTCCCCGGAATTGGGCTTAACTTCAGTCTCTTTTTCCCCGGAGTCAATTTTGTCTGTATCCTGTTTTAATTCTGATACAATTGCGCCTCGATCGCGCCAAGCTTCAGCATTTTCGGGCTTGATGGCGATCGCGCGATCGTAAGCTGCCATTGCTGCCTTATAGCGCTTTAATGCTGACAAAGCTGTGCCGAAGTGGTGCCAAGCGTCGTAGGAGTCTGGCTTAATAGCAATCGCTTTCTCATAAGCTGCGATCGCTTCTTCATTGCGCTGCAATTTTGCCAAAGATTCGCCTTTACAAAACCAAGCTTCGTAACACTCCGAATTAAGAGTAATTGCTGATTCGTAAGAGGCAATTGCTGCTTCGTGCTGCGACAGTTTGTCGAAAGCTGCGCCTCGGTTGTGCCACACTTCAAAATCCTGCGCTTTAATTGCTATTGCTTTGTCGTAGCATTCGATCGATTCTTGATATCGCTGCATTTTTCCGAGCACAGCGGCTCTATTGTACCAAACTTCGTATTTGTCTGGTCGGATTCCCAGAGCTCGATCGTAAGAATCAATAGCATCGCTGTAGCGGAGCAGTCTCCACAGCATATTGCCTCGATTGTACCAAGTTTCGTATCTCTTGGGATTGAGTTCAAGAGCGCGATCGTAAGAATCAACTGCTGCTGCGTACTGCTCTATTTTGCCCAGCATCGCCCCTCGGTTGTGCCAAATTTCGCTGTCGGTTGCTTTGATAGCGAGGGCGCGATCGTAACTGGCGATCGCTTCTTCGTAATGCTGCAATTTAGCCAACAAAGCCGCTATACTGTGCCAACAAGCGTATTTTCGGGATTCGCTCGAACTTGCTCGCTCGTAACACACGATCGCCTCTTCGTACTTCTGCAATTTTGCCAGCAAAGTCGCTTTATTATACCATGCTTCGTAGTGATCGGCTTTAATTAATATTGCTTGGTCGTAACAGGCGAGAGCTTCTTCCTGGCGCTGCAATCTTATTAACACATTTCCGCGCCAATACCAACCCTCATCCAAATTCTTATTAGCTAAAATAGCTTTTTCCAAGCCGACTAATGCCTCATCATAATTGCCTTGGAAATAAAGCCCTTCGGCTTGCTTGATATAATCGTCAGCAATCAAATTTTCGTCGCTAGCAGGTGCAGTTTGCGAATTTTGGGAATTGTTTAAGGGCGGTTGAGGTGCGAGTTTGAGAGCTTCTTTGGCAACAACTGCGGGAACTTGGGAAATTTCTTGAACAATTTGAGATTTTTTCTCGTCAACTTCTGTCAACAAAACTTGCAGGTGCATGATAAATTGAGATTTGAGAGTCTCAATTTGCTCGACGGAAGATTTGGAAAGTTCAGTTTCTCTAGTTAAAAAATCAATGGATTGTTTAGCTGCACTCATTTGCGCTTCTAATTCATTCCTCAATTTTTGAGTTAGTTGGCTAGAATTTATGAGTTCTGATTCCAATACACCAATGCCCTGCAATCGTTTATTGGCATCAGCAACTAACTGTTTGATTATCAGCCGTCGCATCAGCCAAAAAAAGGCCATTGTCACTGGTGGAAAGACAGTACCGAGAATTAATAAAATATTGAGCAGAGTTATAGTATTATTAAAACCGTATCCAGATTCAGCACTGCCAGTAGACGGGGAGATAAAAGCGAAAACCTCGCGAACTTGAGGATTGCTTTCAACACCGATTTCGATTAATTTAGCCAGCCAAGTTTCTTGTAAAGATTTTGTTAGTTCATCGCCGGATGCAGCAGGAGTATTCGCCTTGGTTTTTGCAGCAGCAGATACATCGGGTTGAGCCGAGGCTACCAGCAAACCTGTCTGGGATTTTACAGCAATTCGCGGGGAAAATTGTTCGTGGGCGATCGTCTCAGGCGCGCTGATTGACTCAGCCCAACGGGATGCGGTAGTATTTGGGGAAAATTGTTCGTGGGCGATCGTCTCAGGCTCGCTAATTGACTCAGCGGCACCCGATTCAGTATGATTTACGGCATCAACAAAGTTGCTAGCCTGCGGTGTCTGAGGAGAGATGGGAGGTGCAGCAGGATTGGCGCTAGTATTAGCAGTTAAATTGTGGGATGCGAGGGCAGCCAGAGTCAGGAGAGCTACATTTGAGACGCGCATAAACGTCAACTCATTTAGGAGAAATTGGTGCTTGGTTGTCAGCGATCGGGCGATCGACCTCATACTCTCAGCAGTTAGAATAGCTGACAGGAGGAATGCTGACTTACTATCTCCAAAATACGCGCGCAGCCTGACTTGTCAGGAAAAGTGCCAATAATTCTGAGTGTGGAACTTTTTTGAAAAAATATATTCTCGCGCCTAATCCGGTTGAATAACTCTCGGAATCATTATTAGGCTGGTAGGGCGGGGTTCACCAATCTGCACAATTAGCCAAAGATCCGGCCCAACCCGCCCCAACTGAACCGATTTTTAACTCTAAACCTTAGCTAAAATCGCTTCCGGCTGCTGACGTTCCGCCGCCACTTCCTCTAAATCAGCACCGTAAATTTCACAGCTATTATTCGGACTTTCAATCAGTTTAATCTTGTGCAACTCGGCGCCCAATTCCCGAACGGGCGATCGCAACAATTGGCCGATCCGAACTGCAATATTCTCCGCAGTCGGCACAACATTCTCAAAATAAGCAATATCCTTATTTAAAAAAGTGTGATCGAAGGGTTCAACAACATAATCGTCAACTGCTTTTTGCAAAGCTCCCAAATCAGCAATCATGCCAGTCCGCGCATCAATTTCTCCTTTAACCGTCACCTCTAAATGATAGTTGTGACCGTGACCGTTGGGACGAGCACATTTGCCGTAAATTTCCGAGTTTTCTTCAAAACTCAAATCGGGACGAGCCAACCGATGGGCCGCACTAAAATGAGTGGACAGAGTTAAATAAGCTTCCATTCCGTTTCCTAAATATTCAGCCCAAAGTTCGGGATGTTCAAACAATTGAATTTTGCTCAAATGTAAATGAGGGGCTAGCCGCAGCCAAATTTGCCGTGCTATGTTTTCGGTAGTTGGCAGAGTCTGCTCAAATTCCGGCCACGCTTCGTTAAGGTAGGAAAAATCGAGATCTTTGGTAACTTCCTGCTTGATGACGTGCTTGACATCAGACAGGTTGAGCACCATGCCGTACTCGTCGAGTTCGCCTATCATGGAAACGTAAAGGACGTAATTGTGTCCGTGTCCCGGTGCGCGGGCAGTTGGGCCAAACCGCTCAAAGTTCTCGGCTTCGCTCAACTCCGGCAGCCAGTACCGGTGACTTGCCGAAAACTGTGCCCGACGATTGATGATGCACTGCATAAAAGTCAAGTAGGGTAAGCTTGTTAAGTTCTGTAAAGGACTTACTTCTTAAGGATAAACTAATTTTTGCTGGAATTTTTCAATAACTTGAGGGTGCTGTAAATGAATTTCTACCAATTTTCCAGATATTGGCAACACGTCGTTGCTCGATCGAGCCGCAGGGCCGGGTTTACGGCACAATACAGATATCCGGCAGAAAATACCGCTACAAAATAGTTTTTCGCCATCAGTTACTAACCCATCAGTTACCAGCCTTTGAGAAAGTGCCTGAAGCGGATCTATCCCTAAGGGAATCCACCTTTTTTGCAACACAGGGCACTCCACCGTTCGAGTTTTTCGCCTAAGCTCTGCAATAGTTAGCAGTTGGCGGTTTAGTTGCGCTCAAAACTAATTACCCACGATCGATCACCAATTACCTATTACCAAATATTAATGAATTGGATTACTGCAGGAGCCGATCGCTTTTTTGAACATTTCTCGGGTGCGATGACAACCCCGCTATTCTATATCGGGAACACTCATCTGTCCATCAGTGCGATCGTCAAACTGATAGTTTTAGCTATATTTGCCTTGATTGTAGCTAAGATAATCAGCGAAGGAATCAAGCGCAGCGTGCTAGTTCGGATGGGATTGGATCGCGGCAGTCGAGAAGCAATTTCCACCATCATTAGTTATATTTTAGCAACTCTTGGCTGTATATTCGTCCTGCAAAGTGCCGGCATAAACCTCACTTCTCTCACCGTCTTGGCTGGGGTTGTCGGCATTGGTTTCGGCTTCGGCTTGCAAAATCTCGCCAGCAACTTTATCAGCGGTCTCACCCTGCTATTTGAACACCAAATTAGAGTCGGAGACTTTATTGAGATTGACCATTTATTAGGAACAGTAGAAACTATTTCCATCCGATCCACAATTATTAAAACCATTGACGGACTGTTTGTGATTATACCAAATATTAAGTTTGTCGAAACTAACATTATTAACTGGAGTTACAGAGACCCCAGATGTCGCCTCCACATCCCCGTCGGGGTTGCTTACGGATCTGACCCAGTAATAGTTACGGAAGCGCTGTTAATTGCGGCGCGGATGGAATCGAATGTTTTGTCCCATCCTTCTCCTAAAGTATGGTTTCACGGTTTTGGAGATAACGCTTTAAATTTTGAACTTTTAGTTTGGATTGACCAGCCACAAGAAAGCGATGCCATTAAAAGTGCAGTTAATTTTTTAATAGATTACGAATTGCGCCACCGAAATATCGAAATTCCTTTTCCCCAGCGGGATTTGTGGCTGCGAAATCCCCAAGAGTTAACTAAACTTTTTTACAATAACAAAGATGATAATTCTAACGGCAAAGTTTTTCCGCATAATGCCAAACATTCAGCAGAGATAAAATCTAATCCCCCCGTTCCTGAACCTAAAAATCCAGGGCCTAAATCCCCTAATAATTGGACGCTGCGAGATTTGTTGAGGCGAGTAACTTATTTTGAACAGTGTACGGATTTAGAACTGCGACAGTTAATTGAATACGGCTACCGACAACTATTTCCAGCGGGACAGATTGTATGTAAAGAAACTGACCCTGGCGATTCTTTTTATATTATTCTTTCGGGTACTGTAGAAGTTCTTTCTCAAAAAGCCGGTCAGTATATTGCTACGCTTCACGAGGGCGAGTTTTTTGGGGAAATATCTTTGCTGTTGGGAACTCCGAGAACGGCGACTGTTAAAACTAGCGAAGATGCAATTTTGTTTGTGGTGGAACGCCACGACTTGCAAAAACTTTTAAGAGAACAACCGAATTTAGCAGATCAGATTGCTCAAAAATTGTCGGAACGCCAGCAAGCTTTGAGAGATTTGGGATTGTTAGATGGCGACTCTCTAGGACAAACTCCTTTTCTTAAAATTCGCAAGCGAATTCAAGTTCTTTTTGGAATTTGATACGGGAAGGAAGTTCGGCAACGCGCAGTGAATCGGGATTTAATGGATTTAACGGATGGATTTTGAGGGGATTGGGAATTGGGGATTGGACAATTCTCCCACTCTCCCACTCTCCCACTCTCCCCTCTCCTTGACTAACTAACTTTTAATTTTTAATTCATCCTGTGCTTCCCGCCGCAGTCTAGCGGCAATTCTAAACAGTTCTTGGCCGGTGTGCAAGTGGCGATCGTCATAATTGAGGGTAAATAAATGCAATTCTTCTATGCCGTCTCCGACTTGATTAATACAGTAGTAGAGATGGGCCGCAACTCCGGCTACATTAGATGGATTGGGCATGGATGTAAGAAAGTTATGAGCTTTTTTGAGAAACTCGCGGCTGGTTTCGATATAAAGTTGAAACTTTTCTATCAGTTCGTCATCAAACGGATCTGCGGACAATTCGTCTATTTCTTTTTTAAGTGGCTTCAAGATGCTGTTGAGCATTCTATTGACGGGTTTGTATACTTTAATCAGCCACTGTTCCATTTGTTCGTCGGCGTCCCGTGCCGTTTGTGTTTGCTGGCGGCTGACGTTTGGTGCGGCTGGTGATTGCTGTTGGCTGGGGTCGGAAATTTGGCGATCGTAAGATTGTCTGTGCTGGGCATCTCCTAATATTTCATAGGCTGCATTGAGGCGGACAATCTCTTCGTGATCGGCTTTGGAGCTGTGGCTGTCTGGATGAAATATTTTGACTAAACGGCGGTATGCTTGTTTAATCTCGGCTTGTGTTGCGGTTGGGCTAATCTTTAGGGTTTTGTAGTGATTGGTAACGGAAGACACGCTGTTATTTCCTTGAAATCTGGATAATCTGCGAAAAAGTGCTTGACAAAAATATCATTATTTGCTAATTTATTAGGTATTTATATGATATAAATGTCAATAATTGTAAGTAAAAAACGTCTGTTTTCAAATTATCATAAATCTATTTTAGAAAAACATTGATGCTTTTGAAGTGGCAAGCCGATCGACATTGGGGACTCATATAGCGCTGCTCCCGCCAACAGTTAGCTCCTTCTTTTCTTCTCTCTTCCTTCGCCACAAGAGCGCTCAGCGCCCGCTTCGCTAACGCGCCGAAAGCAGTTCAAAAAAAGCGCCTTCAGAAATTCGGCATCATTCGCGATCGAGGCAGCTACAATCTATCGCAATTCTTTAAGGTAAAAACCAAAGCCAAGCAGGGCGTACACTGTACGCCCTGCTCTGTGTTTCTGCCACTTGGGTCGGAGGCTGACTTAGTTGAGGGCCATCGCCAGATTGAGTTCTGGATCTTGGAACAAGGGAGTGCTGAGATAGCGTTCACCGAAGCTAGGCTGAATCATCACAATCAATTTCCCTGCATTTTCGGGACGCTTGCCGACTTTCACCGCCGCACACAGTGCCGCACCGCTGGAAATACCTGACAAAAGTCCTTCTTCTCTGGCCAAGCGGCGGCCGTAGGCGATCGCCTCGTCATCCGTAACAACTATAATTTCGTCGATCGAATCCACATTCAGCACCGGCGGCACAAAACCAGCACCGATACCTTGAATTTTGTGAGGCCCTGGCTTTCCGCCCGACAGTATCTGACTGTTGGCCGGCTCAACGGCGATCGCCTTAAACTCGGGTTTCCGCGACTTAATCACCTCTGCGACACCCGTAATCGTACCGCCCGTGCCGACTCCCGAAATCAGGAAATCCACCTCGCCGTCTGTATCTTCCCAAATTTCCTCAGCCGTTGTCGAACGGTGAACCTGCGGGTTCGCTGGATTCCGAAACTGCTGCAACATATACGCATTGGGAGTTTTGTCTACAATCTCTTGAGCGCGGCGGATGCAGCCGCTCATGCCCTCAATTCCGGGAGTCAGTTCTAGTTGGGCCCCGTAAGCTCGCAGCATCGATCGGCGTTCCGTGCTCATTGTATCCGGCATGGTCAAAATCAACTGGTAGCCCTTAGCCGCCGCCACCATTGCCAGAGCAATTCCGGTATTGCCAGAAGTCGGTTCCACTAAAACCGTTTTGCCTGGAGTAATCAGCCCTTCGGCCTCGGCTTGATTGACCATACTGACACCGATGCGGTCTTTCACCGATGATGCCGGATTCATGCCTTCGAGTTTTACGACAATCCGAGCCAAGCAGCCTTCAGCTTGGGGAATGCGGTTGAGTTGCACCAAGGGCGTCCGCCCTACCAATTCTGTAATGTCGCCAGCAATACGCATAATCTTTGTCAGTTTGTGGTTGAAAGTAAATGTTAATTCCTAGTTGGCAATATTAACTAGATGTAATACATGATATCGAGCTGCCGTCTGCCATTGCGCTTTTCGCAAAGATCCTGTAGCGTATATTTTTGCAAAACCGAGTTGGCAATCGATCGGGCTTCTTGCCAAACTTCCCAAATCACAGCACTTTCTACAGTTTGAGCAGGCGAGTCTTTTTCAGCTCGATCGAAATCTGAGCCTTCGAGACAGTTGATAATTTCTAGGAGTGTAATTTTCCAGGGTTCCCTAGCCAAAATATAACCTCCCTTAGCTCCTCGCTGGCTGCGAATCAGCCCGCAGCGTCTCATGGTAGCCAGCAACTGCTCTAAATATCGATCGGGAATATTTTGCTGAGCCGCTATCTGGCGAATTTGCAGAGGCTCGCCTTCATCGTAGCAATCGGCAAGCTCCAGCAAAGCTAAGATTGCGTATTCGCTTTTACACGAGAGTTCTACCATAATTGCTTTAAATATCAGAATTATCAACTTTGAAGTCAGATGTTAAAATTCTCCTCAATGTTGAGTTCCCAATTCTAACTCCTAACTTTACCTTTTATTATACCCCGGTTTTCCACTGAACTTAATCGACTTTCATCACTCGATCGTTGGGACGCTCCGCACTCTCGCTTCTGTGAAACCCAGTTGCTCGTTTAGACTTCCTCTGCTTCCACGACTGTATTACCTCAATCAAGAAACCGGGTTTCTGCGTCTATGACGGATCTTGTTTAATTTTTAATAGATTCTCGGCGTCCAATTCGGCCTATCGACAAAAAAGCCCTGCAGCAGGCAGGGCTAAACTTAGCATCTAGAGTTGCCAGCAGAGAGGGTATGACCCGCCCTGCCTCCTCTAACCCGCTATTAGAACGTGAAAGTAGTTCTCAGAGTACCAATGATGATGTCGTCGTTACGGTCATCTTGATTGGGATTGGTCACCCAAATCACGCCCGGAGTAACAGAAATGTTGTCCGAGAGCTGAAACTTGTAGAACCCTTCAACGTGATACGAATCATCGTTGCGGAATCTCCGCAAATCGCTCGCAGCTTCAAGTTTATCCAAGTAAGGCTCACGACCTACCACGAACCCTAGCAAGTTGCCTTCTTTCCCTAAATCCGGCAAAGCCAAGGTGACAGCGTAGTTCCAGATTTTCGCATCGCCGATGCCGAGAATGCGGGCATTGGTTAAACCAGCCCAGCCGCCAAGGATAAACCTCGGGCTCAACCGCAACGAAGCCTGAGCACCGTAGGAGTTGCTGACCACTTTGCGAGCGCGGAAGCCCTCAAAACCTTCGCTCAAACCGTTGAGAGAATTAGCCACGCCGGTACCGGTGAAACCGCCTAGACTGTCTGGCCCATTCCCTAAACCATTGTCAAACCCAAAGTTACCTCTGCTAAAGTAACCGTGGTTATAGTTGAAAGCAACTTGCAAGTTGCGTCCGGGGGTAAAAGTTAACTGCCCCATCGCTGTGTAGTCGCCGTTAAACAAGCCCGCGCCCTGGCTAGGATTGGCTGCATTTGATGCCAAGTAACCGAAGGACAGAGAAGTCGGGCCAAAAACGCCACCCAGCAAGCCTCTGCCACCGAAGGCGTAGTCAAAGCCGATACCGGCACCGCCACCTAAGCGATAAATCGGGTTCCGCTGTCCAAATGTGCTCAATGAACCGTTGCCGCCGTCAAAGTCTTCAAAGTAAGGGTTGACAGTCGGCAGAATGTCGTCCCAAACGACAGCGTTGGCTGCAAGGGTAACGTTCAGTCGCGGACCGACGGGGAACTTGTACAGCAAGGTGTCGAGGGCAACAACGTTGTCGGTTCTGCCGACAACATTCCAAGTTTGAGTGCCTTCGCTGGTAGCCCCAAGGTTGAAGTTGCGACCGTTACCGACTTGAAGCCTGGTCAGGAGCAAGTCTCTGCCGGTGAAGCTCGTATTTAAATTCAGACGAACCCGTTGTTGGAAGACAGCTTCGTTGTTGTCGCTACCGAGGTTTCTGTTGTCTCTGCCAAAAACGCTAATGTCGCCACCAAAGTCGTCGCTGAGGGCGAAAATTGCTTCCCCAGTCAGCTTGGTAGTGGTGGAGAATTGGTTGGCTTCGAGTTCGGCTGTCCGAGATTCCAGAGCATCGACGCGACCGCGCAGGGTTGCCAGTTCGGCTGCAAATTCTTCTTGGAGCCGTTGAAGGGCTGCCAAGTCATCTCTCGTAGCAAAGTTGCCACTGCCTGCTTGAATTAACTCGCTAACCTTGTCTAAGCAAGCATTTAAACCGGCTGCAAATTCGTAGCGCGTCATCGCCCGGTTGCCGCGGAAGGTGCCGTCGGGATACCCGGCAATACAGCCGTAGCGCTCGACTAGAGATTGCAGTGCTTGGAAAGCCCAGTCTGTGGGCCGCACGTCGGAAAGTTGGGATACTGAGGTAACTTGACCTTGAGTTTCGCCGCCGGCAGCACCTTCGCTGCTGTACTGGTTGAGCTGTTCTAATGTGGCGGCTGGGTTTTGATCTTGTGGTGCGGAAGTTTGGGCTACAGATTCAGCCGGTTTGGGCAAATTTTGTTCTGCCGACTCTGCCACTGCCGGGGCTGGAGTTTCTAATTGAACTGCACCGATTTGCTCTGGGAGAGCGGTAGCTGCCGGGGCTGGGGTTTCTAATTGAGCTGCACCGATTTGCTCTGGGAGAGCGGTAGCTGCCGGGGCTGGGGTTTCTAATTGGACTGCCGGGGCAGAATTTTCTAATGGTTGAGCGGCTGTTGGCTCAACTGCGGCTAAAGATTCACTTGTAGCTTGTGATGCCGCTGCTTGGGGATTTGCCACTGCAGGGGCTGTGTTGGCTCCGGCGAGCGCACTTTCAGTTGCAGCCGTACCCGAATCTGCAATAGCTGCCTGGGTTTCGCTGCCCGCGGCGGCTTCGGAAATTTCTTCGACTGGCTCGGAGGCTGCGGTTGTTTCGGAAACAGCAGCTAAAGCATTGAGTTTCGCTTCGGAGGTTTCAGCGGTTTCAGCTTTTGCTGCAGCGGGGTTGAGCGCATCAGCAGCCTGCTGAGCGTCTGCTGCCATCGCGCTCGAAGAAACTACTAGGGTAGCTCCTAAGACTGCTGGGCTGATTAATAGGTAACTCCACAAAAATTTCGACATATTCACTCTCATCCTCACACCGATTACAGAGAAACTTTTCTAGTCTTCTATGTGGTCAGTTGTTGCTCAACTAGCATACTCTAAAAAAAGACCAAAATTTCACTTTTTCTTTTGATTCTTTCGGGTTGACCGAGTTTATAGATGTGACTGAGGGCTGCGGAGAGCCTGTTTTTTAACCTGTACTCAACCGCGTCAAAACCAGACCAGACTTGGGCTGTCGATTGATTTGACTGCTGACTCTTAATAGCGCCCGATCGCCTTATTTACTTTTTAGCACAGCACGACCGACTCGTCTAGGCTGATTCGACTTTAAGATCCAAGTTGTGTCCGAGGACGCTAAAGACTTGGCGACGATCGAACAATTCTAACAAATCAGCGTTGATTTTGTTGTGAGCAGCTTCTTGGCGCAAAATTTTCATCGCTGCATCTGTGCGCAGAGCTCGCTTGTAGGGTCGATCGCCTGCTGTCAGGGCATCGTAAATATCGGCGATCGTCATCAATTGCGCTTGAATTGGAATTTCTGACTTGTTTAAACCTCGCGGATAGCCTGTGCCGTCCAGTTTTTCGTGATGTCCGTAGGCAATGTCTGGAACATTTTTTAAATCCTTTGTCCAAGGAATTTGCTTGAGAAACTCGTAAGTGTGAGTTACATGAGATTCTATGTCCGATCGTTCTGCCGGCGTCAGGTTGCCTCTCGACACCATCAATTGCAGAATCTCGTCTGGGCTCAGCAGGGGTTTCCTTGCGCCATCTATATCTCTGTAAGTTTGTAGAGAAATCTCTCGCAGTTGATCTAGGGGTTCTGCTGCCAAAATGTGAGGCTCGTTTGCCTCTAGCAGCACTTCCCAGTATTCTGCTAATCTGGTTTTCGCCTCTGCTAGCTTAGTGTCTAGCTGTTCGATTTCCTGGCATTGAGCGCACTCTGACTCCTGGCTCGGGTGTTTTCGGTAGGCTGAATGCTCCAGCAAGTATTTATATTTAGACTGGACGCATTCCATTTCCATAGTCCGCTGAGCTAAGCCAAAGCGGTGGCGAATGATTTCTAGCTGTGCGGGGTAGAGCTTTTTCTGTTTGGTCAAAACTGCTTCGGGCACTCCTATTTTGCCAAAATCGTGCAGCAGGGCGGCGTAGCGAAGTTCTTGAATTTGGCGGTTGTTAAAGTAAATACAACGCAGTCCTCCGCTGCTGACGGTGTTTACTTCTTCTGAAAGGCGTACTGTGAGGGCTGCTACTCGTTCTGAATGGCCGTAGGTACAGGGGTCTCTGGCTTCTATGACTTGCACCGAGGCTTTGACGAAGCCCTCGAACAAATTTTCTATGCTGTCTTGGAGTTGGTTGCGCTCGATCGAGATTGCGGCTTGAGAAGCGAGCGATCGAACTATCCTTTCTTCCCACTCCGAATACTGCTGCGTCGATGCCCAGGCATTGTCTGCTGTCAGTACCGTATCTGCGTTTGTTTTGCGGTTGATCAGTTGCAGTACGCCTATTGTCTCGCCCTGTCGGTTTTGCATCGGCAGTACCATTACCGAGCAAGTGCGGTAATTAATATCTCTGTCAAAACTGGTATCTAGCTGGTAGGGTACGCCGAGGGGTAAGTCGTAGGCATCAGACAGGTTCAAACTTTGACCTGTAATTGCCACGTATCCCGCCAAGCTTTTGTCTGTCAGGGGCAGAGCAAACTCCTTAAACGACAGTCTGGGTTGAGAAGCGTTTTGGGCTACCTTGAACAGCAGCTTAGATGTTTCGTCGCTGTGATCTACTAAGTAAACGCTGCCAGCATCGCTGCAGGTAATTTCCCTACTTTTGGATAAAATTAAGTATAACAAGTCGCCCAAATCTTGGGCGCTCGACAGAGCGGCGCCAATATCTAAAAGCTTTTCTATCAGATCGGTTTTTTCTGCAGCAGACTCGTTCTTGAACTCTGGCTTTTCAAATACGATCATGGTCGGATGATGGGGAATAGCCTTTTATACATTGAACGTTTGGGCTCTCGACTTTTTCACACCCGATTTTAACCCCAAGTCTATTTTTTATTTGCGAGCTTTCCGCGATCGGGGGCTGTGGCTAGATGCAGAGCTCTTGTTGGGCAAACGGGAACTCTTTTAATCTAGCGTAGAAATCTCTTGGGCTAGCGCAAAGTCTTTCTCAGTTAAGCCTCCAGCATCGTGAGTTGTCAAGTTAACTGTAACTTTGTTATAGGAGATTTCTATGTCGGGGTGATGTCCTGCGGCTTCTGACGGGGCGACCAACTTATTCACAAAGGCGATCGCTTCGATAAAATCTTTAAATAAACGAGTACAGCGCAGTTGCTTTCCTTCAACCATCCAGCCTGACAATTGACTGGCGCGCTCTTGAATTTCAGTATTGTTAAGTAGGTCAGCCATAATTTTTCTTCTTTGGGATTAGCAATGGTATATTAACTGCCCACCTGTAGAAAACCTGACCAAAAACTATCCGCTCTCACCAATAGTGTGGAAGCTCAAGTTTTAATAACTCAAGATTTAACACTATTTGAGGTGAGAGCGGTCTAGCGGGTCTTCAGATTAGAACCTGACTGCCGGGAGAATCCCTAGCTCAGCCTGGTTCCCCGTGGAAGTCGTTTCCAGTTGGAGACGACGGCTGACTGCTAGTGAGCGGCCCCGGCGCACAGCCGGTAGTTTCCAATCTGATGACCCATGCGTTTACTACTTTCTATCATGGGCATCACCTCCAGGTTTAGCTAAATGGCTTTATATTTGAACGCACATCACCTAAATACAAGATTTAAGGTGATGATTTGTGCGCTAGCCATTGCCAGCGTTACCGAAAGAACTTGCGTTCTGAGTATCATTCCAGTAGTCACAATTACTAGAATAACACAAGGAATTAGAAGTGGGGGAGGCAAATTGACAATTTTGCAATATCGGGGGAAATTACTGCTGCTGCAAGGTCTTCGATCTCTAGAGCAATTGGACGAGCGAGATTTTGAGCGTTAACTGCAAATATTTGATTTACACCCGATCGCTGTGGGGCGATCGGGTGTAAAATCGGTTTAAATGCGCGATCGGCTGCTGCTTAATTTCTTGCCAGATAGGAGTTTGCCAAATTTGGCGATGCCGTCGGGTGCAGCGAAAGTCCGCCAAAATTATGAAAAACAGAATTTGACTGTTGTTAAGTTAGCAAGCCGGCACAATCCGAATGCCGCAGAGAACGTCAACGGTTAGGGTAATTAAGGCAATGTTATAGGATTCGACAGATTTGTCTGTTAAGAGTGCTTAGTTAGGCAGGTATACTAAGCTTCCATACTTGCACCCACTTGTTAGTGTTAGCAGCGTTAAGCGTTATCACTTTTAGTTTTGGATGCTAGTAATAACTTGCTTACCTAGCAGTAATTGATCGCGATCGTTTGTCGTACCCATCATTTGCCGGAGCGCACCACCATCGCCGAACAGGGTCTTAAATACGGTTATAGCTGCGTTCCTAGTTTTTCCCCCGATTGGAAATTGAAAGCTTTTGTCAATCATTTTGATGGTTCTAGTTCCCCAAGGGGTGAGCTTTGCTATAGGAGTCGCTAGACCTTTGTATACACAGACGCGCCAAACCTTCTTGTGGTTGCCTTGAAAATCTACAATTGAAGTTCCTGTAACAGTCTTAGCATTTCTCGCTTTAATGCCTAATGCGTCAATTGATGCAGTAATACGAGTGTAAACACTGTTTCGGATGGGGTATTTAAAATAAGTTTTAACATCGTTGCCAATCTTCGGAACTAACACTTCAGCCGATGATTCTTTGGGCGTATAAGGTTTTGGGGGAGTCGCGAGTTTTTGAGCCATTTTAGCAGCTTCACGCTTTTCTGCAAGTTCGATCGCAATTTTTAATGCTGCTGCTGTTCTTGGTCTACCAATTGTTTTTATCTCTATCTCGCTTTTATTTTTTATAGAATAGCGTAACAAGACTTTTCATAAAATAAAAAGCTCCTGCCAATCGGTAGGAGCTTTTTAAACATTAAGGGTAAAGCCTAAAAGGCTTTATCTTACCCTTTCAAAATGTTGGAATTTTTGATATTTCGCGCTAATTACAGAGCGTTACCGCGAGGCAGAACTTCTTCAGGGAAGATGAAGTTTTCGTGGGGTTGGTCGGTAGGAGCCATCCAAGCACGAATGCCTTCGTTAAGCAGAATGTTCTTAGTGTAGAACGTTTCAAACTCAGGATCTTC